>JAGLUQ010000073.1 GCA_023134675.1 Candidatus Aenigmatarchaeota archaeon
TGCACCCCAAGCTCTACCCTTGTGGCACCAAGTTCAAGAAACCTGTCTATCTGCTCTCTCTTAGAGAAGTCAGGTCTTGTCTCGATAGTCAGACCCACACACCTGTGAAGAGAACTTTCATTAAGTTCCTGTGCAGTCTTAAGATCAGGAGAATCAGAACCGTTCATAGCGTCAAAGCACCGCTTGACAAAATCTTTCTGATATACCCAGTCAAGCGACGGAAAAGTCCCGCCCATAATGATAAGCTCTACTTTTGAAGTCTTGTGCCCAATCTCTCCAAGCTGCATCAGTCTGTGCTCTACCTGACGGTAAGGATCATGATCCATCCTCTGTGCCCGCATAGCTGCCGGCTCTTTTCCTGTATAACTACGAGGCGCACCTGAAAAGTCAGGACAATAGATGCACTTGCCCGGACACTTGCCTGGCTTGCACATGACAGCAACTACAGCGACACCGGATATGGTCCTGACAGGTTTCCGGACCAGAAGACCAAGCCTGCTCTTCTCATCTTTAGCCGCGTGCTCAAAAATCTTTGAATTGCTTATGATACCTGAAAGGCTGGACTCACGCGAAAGCTTTATTTTTGCTTTCCTTAATCCTACCTTATCCTTTATCTTTCCAGAAAGTATATCTTCTATGATTTTACGCGCATCAGCTTTGGCAATATCCGGCATAAAGATAATAATAGAAAGATATTTTTAAAAAAGGAAGAAGATTTTTATTATGCATTCAAAAATTCCTGCAGATCAACTAATAGAGATAAATCAAGCTTTTGACCAGGCTTATCAGGGTCAAAAATCGCAGTATCAATCTCTTGTTTTCTCATATACTCTATTGCCTTGGAAAGAGAACCGTTCATCGAACCAATACCCTTTTTCATACCTGCAACCTCACTTTTTATAGTTGAGATATTTTCAAGCAGCAACTCTTCCTGTATCTTATGCACTCTATATTCAGGTTCAGATTCAATCAGGCGTTGGATGTCTAATTTGATTTTAGGCCCTTTAGTATCATTTTTTTTCTTCTTATTTTTAGATATTTTTCTGAACAATTGTTCTACAGCATTATAATATATTTTATTTTCCGTAGACTGACCCTTCCTAAAATCTTTATGTACCTTAAACTTATCAAGCGTATCATAGCTTTGAATCTTATCATGATTTGATATCAGATAACACAGTGCTTCTATTTCATAATTATGCAGGTTTCCAAATTTCCTGGCAAAATTTGTCATTGATTTTCTTGCAGATTCAACACTCTCACTAATAACGGAAATATCGCTCTCAAGAAACTCTATATCATCAATATTGCTTTTCTGCATTTCTACAGCATCATATATCTCAGAAAGAGAATCCAAGAAAACAAACTTTTCAAGAATATATGACATATTTTTAATATCATACCTGATACGACTTCTCAAATCAACCATAGAATTATATTTAGCAATCATAGTTTTTTGATTATTGAAAAAGTCACTATACATCTCATTAAATACAACATTAAAGCGCTCAGACATAGAATCACATAATATATTTTCAACATCACGCTCTGCAAAAATTATATTTTCTAAAAAATCAAAAAAAGAAGTATATCCCTGCTTATCAAGACCATATTCATCAAAAAAACGAAACAGCTCTTTGTTTATAGAATCATATGCTTCTTTGCTTATGGCCGGCCTGAAAATTTTCTTTTTAGAGGAACCATAAAAGACTGCCTTATACTTATCATGTGTATCATCAGAAAGAAAGAACTTAGCAGTAGAAAAGATAAAAGCTTCCCAACATACTTCATATTTTTTACTAGTTTCATTGATTTCAGAAAGCATAGAAGATAAAACATTATCTAAAAACAAATGATTAGTATTTTCCAATGAATGATGAGAATCATTGATTCTCTCCAACTCCTTATATTTAAGGTTTGTATAGTCTACATAGCTTTTTATAACTTTCATCTGATTCTCAAAAGTACCCAAATAATCAACTAAACTGCCAATCTTATCCTCAAAATCATCTCTATTAGAGTTATCAAAATAAAGCTTAAGAATATTATCTTGATCAAGCAAATGAAATCGGTCCAAAGAATCCTGTTCATAAAACCAGGGGTATGAAATTTTTCCACCGTTAAAAATAATTTTATTCAGATTTTCATTTAATCCATTACATTCAGGATCAACAGGAATATCAATTGATCTTCCAATTTTTATCAAAGTGGATGCATCATACATACAAGTATTTCAAAAAGAAAACTTTTTATACTTTATCACTAATGTAAAATAAAAAAAGATATAAGACAATAATATACCAAAAACTCACTTCAGATGTCCCCAAATCATCTCAAACATAGTCTGGGCAAAATTCTCGCTGAAATGATCGCTTGCGCTCCAGAAAGCTGTGTCCTGACTCTCATGTGTCTTTGAATCATCAGTGAGCCCAAACATCACCTGCTTGCCGTCAACGACCATCATGCGCCCGACAGGAAGCTTCTTGCTGGATGAGTTCAGATCCTTAAAATCAGCAAGCTCAGAAAGCATCTTTGACTCATCTTTGTTTGAGGAAGTGACAGGTGCCGCAACTCTCAGCTTTATCCCGTTCTTCTTTGCCTTCTGAAGTATATTGGAATGCTTGTCAACAAGAGTCTTGACGCCTGACTCGGTCGTCATGATATCTATGCTGTTCTGTGCACCTTTTATCATTGAATTTACATGAAGATTCATTGAATAGTTGCCCTTGAACGAGCCGGACAGCTCAGAAGGATCAACAAGAGAAAGTCCGCTGCTGTAAAGGCTGGAAAGCTCTTTCATAGAATCGCTTGTTGAGAAAGTGCTCATCCTTGTCACAGTCCTCTTAAAATTATCCTTAAGTATCTGCTTTGATTTCTCTATCGCCTCAACAGGATCAACAGCCACATACTGCATCGGTTTTGCATGCTTGATTATGACGAATCCTTTCTCGCCCAGACTCTCAAGAACATCATACGCCCTTGACCTCGGCACAGAAGCAAGCTCTGAAAGCTCTCCCACGTTGGATGTGCCTCTCGCGATCAATGCCGCATACAGTTTCCTTTCATACAGGTTAAGACCTATGTTCTTCAACGCATCAAGAGTTTCCTGGCTTATCATAATAATCACACAAAATCAGTTACACTTTATAATTTATATATGTTTCTATACGGTGGTATATATAGATTACTGTTATTAACTTATAATCAATATTGGTAGATTAGATATAAAAAGGTATATGGAGACTTCTTATTTTCAGCTCGTATAAATCTTATAACCTATAACTACACTTTACCTAATAATTACATCAAAAGTTTCATTCCATTCTTTATTTGGTTCACAGAAATCACAGGTTATACGCAATCTTAGTTCTGTTTCACCAAAAGGCACTGTATCTTCCTTATCTTCATTACAATCTCTTTTTATACCTGAACACCCATCAGCAACCAAATATAAATCATCACATCTTGATTTACCGGATTCTAAATCAAATATATGGATATTATTACTATTAAAAGACCAATTATTATCCCAATAAGCATAAATATGTCCTGTACTTGTTTGTCCTATATTTTTAAAACAGATTTCTACAATCTCTGTCTGATTTCTCTCATTCAATAAATTCTCTTTAATTAATATCGATGGTTCACCTCTTTCAAACCATACATTTAATTCAGGATTATATGGAGATGTAGATATTTCTAATAAAGCAAGTTGACTTTGTGAAATCTCTGTCTGATTCTTTAAGATATCCGCCTGTGTTTGAGAAACATTAAGCAGACCTTCTGAAATATTTGTTTGTACAAAAACAGTATTATAAACAAGAATTGATGTAACGACAAACATAAAGAATGAAACTATTAACATCCCATATGATATAGATCTTTGTTTTCCCATTATTTCTGTTTGTTTTCCAATTATTTTTGTTTGTTTTTTGCTCAATTCAACCTGTGTTTTTTGAATTTCATGTTGTTCTTGTTGATGTATCTTATTTTTTAAATTATCTCTAAAATCAAATAATTTATCAATATTTATACTATATCCATTATCTGGACCTTGATGTCTCTTTAAAATATCTTTACTAGTTAAAATTCGTACTATTTTTTGTTCAAATTCATTTTTTTTTCGTCTAACCTTATTTTTTATAATTTTTACATTAACCCCCTCATCATTAATCTGTTTATTTATAATAGCATATAATTCTTCATTAGGTATTAAATTATTTCCTTTAATATATAATTCATACAAATAATTTATAATTTTTAACCATATTAAATCATCCAACAATATATTACTCATATCTTCTCAACCCCGTCCCCTCTGCCCGCCATACACCATAGAGATCTCATCAACAGTAGACGTATCCTCAGCCATCCTATCCTCACGAAGTCGCACAAGACGGGGGAAACGAAGAGCAAACCCGGACGAATACTTCGAAGATTTCTGTATCTCCTCAAAAGCCACTTCAATAACAACCACAGGCCTGATAGCAACTGTTTTCCCTTTCTCCTCAGTTATATGGGGTTTAAGCATTTCAGTGAGCTCTCCAAAAGATGTCCCTTCCTCAGACTTCTCCTTTATCCCTGTACCCATCTTACCGATAGTCAGGTATTCACCTGAATCAGGATCATAGCATGCCAGATGAAAACTGCTCAGCCACCCTACTCTCTTGCCTTCCCCATAGTCGGCCCCGACAATCACAAGATCAAGATTGTCCATTGTCGGCTTTATCTTGATGCCATAGCCTACTCTGCTTCCCGGTTTGTACGGAGCAGAAAGATTCTTCATCATTATACCTTCATTTCCTTTGGAGAGTGATTCCTTATAGAACTCATCCACAGCTTTGGCATCAGAAGTCACAATATGCTTTGCAACCTTGATCTTCTCACTTTCAGAGACAATAGACTCTATCATCTTCCTTCTCTCCTCAAAAGGAGCATCTATAAGATTATTTCCGTTAACCATCATTGCATCAAAGAAATTCACAATCACAGGAATGTCCTTGATAATCTCCTCAATTTTATGCTTCCTCTTTATCCTGCGCGATATCTTCTGGAAAGGCAGCCACTTGCCTGTCTTCTTGTCAACACCTATGACCTCACAGTCAAGAATGAAAGATTCAGCTTTCACGCATTCCCTGACAGCACGCTCAACATCAGAGAATTGTCTGGTCACATCCTCAAGCCGTCTTGTGAAAAGCTTTATCGTATCATCAGTCCTGTGCACCTGCAGGCGGAAACCGTCATACTTATACTCTATAGCTGCCGGCTTCCCCACAATACCAAAAGCATCATCAATTGTCAAAGCCTTTTGGTACAGCATAACCTTCAGAGGATGATTGGCATTCATCTTAAGCTTGGCAAGAGCAGTAAGGCCGCCATCCTTTGCAGCAAGAGCGACGAGAGAAAAATCATTTGTCATGCTGAAAGCATGCTCAACAGAAGATACAATCCTTGACTTGGTTTCGTTTCCGGTGGAAACATCATGAAAAAATATGTAATCAATACCTGACTCTTTCTTCAATAGCTCATCATC
>JAGLUQ010000074.1 GCA_023134675.1 Candidatus Aenigmatarchaeota archaeon
AAAAACATTTTCAAACCGTTCTTCATCTGAATATTGTTTTAGAACCTCTAAGGGAATCCCATTTGTTGAACTGCCCATATTCACCACTCTAATTTAATTAATTATTAAAACATACATTTTAAATATCTTTACCTACATTTTTTACTTATAGGCAATAATTAAAGATAATTGGTGACACGATTGGACGAAGAAAAAAAGATTCACAGGATAGAAATCACAAGCAAAGGGACAGACACGCGCGCAAGAGTCCTGCTAAAAAAAATAAGATCTATGAACTGCAACATTGAAGACCTCACCCTAACAGATGTATACACCCTATATGGCAACTTCTCAGATGAAGAAATCACAGACATAGCAAAGCTGCTGTCAAACCCCGTGACACAGACATACAGGATTGACACGCCGACAAGACCAGACTTCAACTGGGCGATTGAGATAGGATTTCTTCCGGGAGTCACAGACAACATAGCAACCACAGCACGGGAATGTATTGAAGACTTCCTAAAAAGAAAGCTTGACAAGGACTCAGTCTTCACATCACAGATACTTTTCCTCAAGACTAAAGAAAATGATGCAGAAACAATCGGAAAATTCCTGGCAAACGAGCTTATACAAAGGATAGATGTCAAATCCTTTGAAAATTACCAAAAAGACAACGGCATGGACTACAAAGTGCCGCTTGTAAAGCTTAAGCCCGAGATACAGATAGATACTGTAAACCTCAACACAGACGACGAAAACCTATCAAGATTAGGGAAACAAGGCATACCCAACAGCGACGGCACAAGACGCGGACCTCTTGCCTTAGACCTTGAATCCATGAAGACAATCAAGGAATATTTCAGCAAAGAAGGCAGAGACCCGACAGACATAGAGCTTGAGTCAATTGCTCAGACTTGGTCCGAGCACTGCAAGCACACAATATTCGCATCCGAGCTTGACGAAATAAAAGACGGCATATACAAGACATACATAAAGTCAGCTACAGAAAATATAAGAGAAAAACTTGGAAAAGACGACTTCTGCGTATCAGTCTTCAAAGACAATTCAGGTGCCATAATCTTTGACGACAATCATCTTGTCACGACAAAAGTTGAGACGCACAATTCCCCTTCAGCCCTTGACCCTTTCGGCGGAGCGATAACAGGTATTGTAGGCGTCAACAGAGACACTATGGGCTTCGGCATGGGAGCTCTTCCCGCGATAAACTTCTACGGATACTGTTTCGCCAACCCGTTCAAGAAAAGAAAATTATACAGGCAGAAAGACAGAACATCAAAAGCATTATCGCCCAGAAGGATAATGGACGGTGTAATAGAAGGAGTAAGAGTCGGGGGCAACTGCTCAGGCATACCGACACCTCAGGGCTTTGTATACTTTGATGATGATTTCAGCGGAAAGCCGCTTGTCTTTGTAGGCACTTTCGGTATAATACCAAAGACTGTCAACGAAAAAAGGAGCGACCAGAAAAAAGCCCAACCAGGCGACTTCATCGTCATGATGGGCGGAAAAGTAGGATGCGACGGCATCCATGGCGCAACATTCTCATCTGAGGCCATGGACTCGGGAAGCCCGGCAACAGCAGTCCAGATAGGCGACCCGATAACGCAGAAGAAGATGAGCGACGCCCTGATAAAGGAAGCCAGAGACAGGAACCTTTACACAAGCATAACTGACAACGGCGCAGGCGGCATCTCATGCTCAGTCGCCGAGATGGCAGAAGAATGCGGAGGATTCATAGTAAATATTGAAAACGTCCCGACCAAATATGCAGGCATCCAGCCCTGGGAAATATGGATAAGCGAGTCGCAGGAACGGATGACATTGTCAGTCCCTAAAGACAAGATAGAAGAGCTAAAAAACCTGATGGATTCAAGAGGTGTCGAGATGACAGTCATCGGCGAGTTCAACGACAGCTCAAGAGCTATAGTAAGATATGGAGAAAAGACCATAATGAACATGGATATGAATTTTCTTCACGAGGGCCTGCCTGAAAAGACACTTAAGACCGAAAAGACAGAAAACATCAACACAGAACCTGAATTCAGCACCCCGGAAAACCTGTCCCAAACTCTCAAAGACATGCTTGCAAGAATAAACCTGTGCAGTTTCTCATTCATATCAGACCAGTACGATTACGAGGTCCAGGGCGGATCAGTCTTAAAACCTCTGCAGGGCGAAGGCAAGGTAAATGCTTCAACAAGCGTCACAAAACTGATAAACGATTCAGAAAAAGGAATAGTCCTTTCACAGGGAATTACAGCCAAATACAGCAGGATAGACACATATCATATGGCAGCTTGCGCAATAGACACAGCTGTAAGAAACGCAGTGTCAGCCGGCGGAAACATAGACAGGATGGCATTGATGGACAATTTCTGCTGGTGTTCATCCAATGATCCGAAACGTCTGTACCAGTTAAAAATGGCGGCAAAAGCATGCTATGACTACGCAACAGCCTACATGACGCCTTTCATATCAGGAAAAGATAGCATGTTCAACGATTTCAAAGGATACGATGAAAACAATAACCCGGTCCTTATCTCAGTACCCCCCACACTGCTTATCACAGCCACAGGCGTGATGGACAATGTTAACAATGCAATCTCCCTTGATGTAAAAGCACCAGGAGACCTGATATATGTCATAGGAACGACAAGAAACGAGCTGGGCGGGTCAGAATACTATGAATATCAAGGCGAGATTATAGAAGGAAAGCCATTCACAGGCGCATCAGTGCCAAAGGTAGATGCAGAAAAAGCAATAGATTCATACCGGAAATACTTCCACGCAGTGAATGAAGGTCTTATAGCCTCATCAATCAGCATATCATCAGGAGGTATAGGCATATCACTGGCAAAGATGTGCATCGCAGGAAACCTTGGCTGCATAATTGACTTGTCAAGGCTTAAAAGAGAAGGTACAGAAAGAGATGATTTTGCCCTGTTCAGCGAGTCACAGAGCAGGATTGTCATAACAATAGACCCGAAAAACAAAGACATGTTCGAGAATATGATGGATGGCACAGACATAAGCCTGATAGGTGCAGTCACAGATGAAAACAAATTAAAAATCAAAAGCATCAAAGGAAACACAATAATTGAATGTCCAGTTGACGACCTTAAAGATGCATACAATAACACATTCAAACAATTTTGATATAAAAATGATGATATTTATGGAAGAACAGCCCAAAGTACTGATCCTGTCAGGATACGGAGTCAACTGCGAGAAAGAGACAAAGGAAGCTTTTGAGCTTGCCGGCGCATCGGCAGACATAGTCCATGTCAACGACCTTATAGACGGCAAAAGAAAGCTGAACAATTACCAGATTCTCGCATTTCCCGGCGGATTCTCATACGGCGATGACACAGGCTCAGGAAACGCACTTGCCAACAAGATTAGTTTAAACTTCAACGATGATATCAGAAACTTTGTAAAGTCAGGAAAGCTGGTCATCGGCATCTGCAACGGCTTCCAGGTCCTTGTAAACCTTGGCCTTCTACCGGGATTCAGAGACAGCACAGGCTCAAGAAAGGTCGCCCTGACACACAACACATCAGCAAGATACGAATGCAGATGGGTCAATCTAAAGTCATACTCAAAAAGATGCATATTCACAAAAGATATAGACAGGATGCATCTTCCTGTAGCTCATGGCGAAGGTAATTTCTTTGCCGAGCCAGAAACACTGGACAGGCTCAACGAGAACGGCCAGGTAGTTTTCAGGTACTGCGACAGCGACGGGAACCCGGTCTACGGAAAGTTCCCTGACAACCCCAACGGCTCCATGCAGGACATCGCAGGCATCTGCGACGATACAGGACGGGTACTTGGCATGATGCCTCACCCGGAAAGGGCAATATACAACATAAACTGCCCTGAATACCCGAAAATCAAAGAGCTTATGAAAAGGGAAGGCAGGACACCTGAAAAGATAAACCCTGTCGCATTCACGATATTCAGAAACGCAGTTAATTATGCTAAAGAAAATCTTTGAAGATAAGGGTGAAAATCATGGAAGAAAAAGAGAATATATACAAAGGAAAGATAAAAGACAGCCTTGGCCATGTTCTTGAGAACGGCTTCATTCCTGAGTTCGGGATCCACAGGCAGGGCAAAGTAAGAGACATCCATTTCACCAGCGACAAGATGGGAAGCCCGATTATCATGGTATCTTCAGACAGGGTTTCAGCTTTTGATATAGTCCTTCCAAGATGCATCCCTTTCAAGGGCGAGGTCCTGAACCTTATAAGCCAGTGGGCATTTAAAAAGACCGAAGATATAGTGCCTAACGCACTGATAGAAAGTCCCGACTCCAACATGGTCATCCAGAAAATGCTCAACCGCATAGATTTTGAATGCGTCGTAAGAGGCTTTGTCTGGGGCTCTCTCGCAGCAGAATATGAAAGTGGCTCAAGAGATATCTGCGGCATAAAATTCCCTGATAACATATTAAGATACCAAAAACTTCCGGAACCTATATTCACTCCTGCTACCAAGATGGACTCAGGCCATGACGAAAATGTCAGCTTTGAATACATGGCAGAAAAGATTGGAAAAGAGCTTGCTGAAAAGATAAAAGATATATCAATCAAGCTCTACATGCGTGGCATGGAACTGGCTCTTGAAAAAGGCCTTGTCTTCATAGACACCAAATACGAGTTCGGCCTTGACGATAAAGGAAACATCATCCTGATTGACGAGGCAAACACACCCGATTCTTCAAGGTTCTGCACAGTTGACGAGTACAGGAAATCTGAGCAGATAGCAAAAGAGATGGCATCAGGCCAATATAAAGATGTCCCCGATCTTATATCAAAACAGCCTGAGCTTAAGATACACGAGCTTTCAAAGCAGTTCGTAAGAGATGTCCTTATAGAGGCAGGCCACAGCGATGACAATCCGATGACATCAATGACAGATGACCAGATTGTAGAAACCTCATGGAGATACATATCTCTGTATGAAAGACTTACAGGCGAGACTTTCACATTCCCTCAGACCAGGATCAACCCGAAATTGAGGCTTGCAGGAAACATAGCTGCAAGTGGTATTGGCAAAGGATGCTGCGCAGTCATCATGGCAGGCTCTGACAGCGACGCCCCGCATATAAAAAAGATTGCAGATGCACTTGAAAAATACCAGATACCCAACGCAGTAAGGATATGCTCAGCACACAAGCAGCCTAAAGAATGCCAAAAAATGATAGAATACTACAATTCAAGCATTGAGCCTGTCCTTATCATCGCAGTCGCAGGCGGCACTGACGCACTGTCAGGCATAGCATCATTCCACTCAGTCAACCCGGTCATAAGCTGCCCACCAAATAAAGAGGAATATGAGTCCTGCCTGAAAAACCCGCCCGGAAGCTCAAACGCACTGATACTGAGACCGGACAATGCCGCAAGATTTGCTGCCCAGTATTTCAGCTTCATCAACAAGGACATAAAAAAGAGCTTTGAGAAATCAAAGCAGTCAAAGATAGGCTCATTGAAGGAAGCTGATGAGAAGGCGCA
>JAGLUQ010000075.1 GCA_023134675.1 Candidatus Aenigmatarchaeota archaeon
TCAACCTCTCTGTCCTTAAGCTTTTCCCAGCCGGAAATAAGCTCATAGTTATGGCAGAAAGGACACCTGAAATTGCAGCCGGGAAGAAATATGACAGATGTAATCATCCCGTCCCAGTCTACAAAAGAATTTTCTATGAAACCAAAAATTTTAAGGTCTGTCTCAGTTTTTGATTGCATCTATAAGCTCCTCTCTTGAAGGTATCTGTGATCTCCATGAAACTATCTCAGAATCATCAGAGTCCACAACAATTGTAGTAGGAGTGCCCATGACAGCATGGAAAGCAGCTTCGCTCATACCCTCGACATCATTGACATTGAACTCTTTGACCTTAAGTCCCATATCTTCCATAACATCACGTACAACCAGCTTTGCCGGAGAACAGTTAGGACAATTGTCCTGCCAAAATATCTTCACTTCCATACCATTACCACCTATATAAAAAGAGACGCTGTAAATCTTTTGTATTAATCTATAAGTCTTCCGCCTTAAAAAGATTTTACGGTCGTAGATAATATATATTGGAGTCTTTGTTTTCTATCTATCGATTTTACAACCATAACCTCAACTGCATCTTGTTATGCCATCCACTTTAATATCTCCGCATCTGTCGCACTTGTCTTTCAGGCCTGTCATCTTGTTATGGCATGTCTTGCATAATGTCATCTCCGGAGAGAAAGCAATCTGGGTATTCTGCGTGTTCTTGAAAGTCTTCATGACAAAATTTGTAAGGGACCGTGGTTCAGGCTGTGACTCGCCAAGCCAGACATGCGTCATCGCACCCGCATCAATAAGCGGATGGAAACTGCCTTCCTTAGTGACCCTGTCCATAGGCGACATAGGAGCACCGATATTGAAATATGTGGAATTTGTATAATATATATACGGCGTACCCAACTTACCCTTAACAACCTTTTCAGCAGATTTAGGATAATGCTCCATATCAAGCTTTGCCATCCTGTAAGCTGTTGACTCTGCCGGCGTCTGCTCTAAAGGCATATGTATATTATACTTTTTTCCAAGTTCCTCTGCTCTCTTTCTCATGTATGCTATTGTCTTAAGCCCAAATTTGTAAGCACCCACAGACTCATGCATCTCCTCACCCGTCACATACTGTACAAGCTCATTCAAGCCCAGCATACCAAGAAGGAAAGACGCCTTATCAAACCTGTAATACGGCTCGCCGTCAAGATTCATAGTAAGTATCGGAAGAGAGCTTGCAGAGCCAAGGGCAAGTATCCTTCTTATGAAATCCTTTTTCTGTACATGCGCCTTTGCCGAAAGCTCCATAGCATTATCAATCTTCTCTAAAAGTACTGTCTCATCGCCGCGTGCACAATAAGCAGCCCTTGGCAGGTTGATAGTAACATTCTGCATAGCTGAATATCTCATCTTCCACGGGCTTTTGGCGTCAAGAAGATCGCTCTCATTCAGTTTGAACTGAAGACGGCAGCACTCAGATATTTTTGCCTCATCACCGCGGTCAAAGATGAAATATGTATTTCCCATCTTTGTGGCAACCTCACTTGCAAGATCCAGAAACTCCTCGTTCCCGTCTGTCTTAAAGAACCTGTCAGTTATATGAAGGTCTGGCTTCGGAAAGAAAAAAGGCCTGCCGTAAGCATCACCCTTAAGATATACTTCAAAGGCAGCCCTGGCAAACATCTGCGCCTCTTCTGCATAATCAGAATAAGTGTTTCCTGTAAACTTACCGCCCGGTCCTATAGCAGGAACATCCAGGAAATGCTTTGGAACTTCCCAATAATAATTAGTGTCTGTAAAAGTCACCTGCCCACCACGAGATACTGCCTGCTGTGCAAACTCATATATCATCATCTGTGCAAGCTGTTTTATCCTGTCGTAATCCATACCTTTAAGATAAGGAGCTATGAAAAGGTTGACCGCATCCCAGCCGATTGCGCCTGCAAACTGTCCCTGGAGAGCTGCCGCAAACTTTGTCATATGCAATATAAGAACATCAGCATGCTTTGCAGGTTTCGCCACAGTCAGATTGCCCCTGCCATCCATCACAAGCCCGTACTTCTTCAGGAACTCTATGGAATTTCCGGAACAGTAAGGCCTGTCTATATAGTCAAGATCATGCAGATGTATTGTCCCGTTCTGGTATGCTGTCGCGATATCATCCGAAAACACATTCAAAAGCGCATACTCTTTCTTGGCAATGCCGGATATCGTAAGGTTTATAGCTTCAGATGAATGGTGGACATTAGAGTTTTCCTTGTTGCTGTTGAAAAAAAGGCCGGTCATGTCATTCAGAGGCAGTCCAAGTCGCGTGTACTTCTTCCTGTATTCTTCATAGCCATGCTCAAGAAGCTTTGTGTTCGTTATCTCACGGACAAGAGGTGCCGATACAAATTTAAGGCTGGAATATTTTATGAAACCCTCAACTTCTGTGGCTACCTTCAGCGCATCAGCCTCAGGCATATTCACCTCATTGACAAGCGATCTGACGATAAACATCTTGTCCCATGACCTTATGTCATCATCGCTTGTCCTTACAAAAAGAGTCCTGTCCTCAGAATCCACATCATTTTTTTTATTCTTGACTGCCATTCAATCCACCAGATTTAAAAAAATTCAAGATATTACACTTGCAAATTTTCCTTTCCAAAATAGTAAAAGATATTTGTAGCGAAACATTAAAAAGGATATTGATTGGATAAGATATGTTTTGCGAAATGAATATAAAAGTATTGTATAAAGCGGTCATTGGATAGTAGTTTATATACAGGGAAAAAACACATTTTTATGATTTTTAAAAATAAGAATAATAGCAAAAAATATATAAACACAACCTCCAAAAAATAATGAAGTGATTGTTATGGCTGTAAAGATTAATCTTGATGAGTGCATGAAATGCATGGCATGCGTAAGCACCTGCGGACACGACGCTCTCAAGGAGACTGACAAAGGTCCTGTAGTGGATGCGAAAAAATGCACAGACTGCGGCGACTGCATAAATGTCTGCCCTGCAAACTGCATAAAGAAATGAATTTTTCATATCTTAAAAAATGATATAAGCAGCCTTACTTCTGCAATACCCTATTTCAGACAGGTTCACTTCTAATGATCCATAAAGGCACCAATATATATCACCCCGAACAAAATAATAGCTATGATAGAGAGAACTATAGAGAAAATCGCAGAGACCGAAAAAAAGACAGAGAAAGACCTTGAGCATCTGGATAAGAGATGGAGCTTAAAACTCAGGGCAGAGAAAGCGATGAACATCAGGAGACTGAAAGATCACAGGAAAGATACAGCAAAGAAGATGGATATAAGAAAAGAAGAAAATATGCACATAGTAGATAAAGAGATAAGGAAAATGGAAAAAGATACTGAAAGGCATTTGAAAGATATGGAAAATGCATGCTCTGAAAAAAAAGATTATATTCTTAAGATAATTGCAAAAAGCCTTAAAAGCTGATAGAAGTGATACTATGTTCAGGCCCGAAAAGATGCGTGAGGTCTATGTTCTTGGATTAAGGAAAGACAGGGAAGACATACTCAAAAATATACAGCAATTAGGCACCATACACCTGAAGAAAACAGACATATCAGACCTGAACGAAACCCCATCCGAACTCATACACGACGCAGTGCAGAGCCTGGAACAGATAAGAGAGATAAGAAAACTGTTCAAAGATAAAAAAAGCATCTTCGGAAAGAAAGCGGAGAAAGTAAAGATTGATGAGACAGGAGACGCCGCCTTCGCAGCAGTGTCTAAAAGATACATAGGCAGGATCCACAAGAGCGCAAAAGATATACTCAAAAGCGAAAATAAGCTTGAAGACAGAAGAAATGCTGTAGAGAAAAAGCTTGATCTTCTTGACCATTTCAGAGATGCAGACATAAGGCCTGAGTCAATATCAGATAACAGGAAATTTATCAGCGGCCTGGGAATCGTCAGAAAAAATAACCTCATAAAAATAAAAGACTTATGCGACTACAGGATTGCTGACGAGACTGAGGAGAAAGCATACATCATATTTATATCAGGCAAAGATAACTGGAAAAAGATACACCATATCATAGACAGATTTGACACAGATGAAAAGAGCATAAGAGAATGCGCAAAAGACCTCAGGAAAGATCTGGAAGGTATCGAAAAACAGATAACCTACACAGAAGAATGCGCAAAAGAGATAATAAAAGAGAAAGCAAAGATACTTGCATACGAGGAAAGATGGAAAAACATAAAGGCGCGCCTGTCAAAAGAGAAGCTTCTTGGAAGGACTGAAAAGACTTTTGTCATCAACGGCTGGATACCTTCAGGAAATCTGGGAAAGCTTGAAAGTATAGAAAGCATCGCAGTATTTGAAGGCAGGTCAAAGACAGAACCTCCCGTAAAACTTGACAACCCATCCTTCGTAAAGCCTTTCGAGAAGATAACAAGATGGTTCGGCCTACCTAAATATGGAGAGATAGACCCGACCATGTTCATCGCAGTCGGCTTTCCAATATTTTTTGCCATAATGCTCACCGATGTAGCATATGGTCTCATCCTTCTTGCCGCATCAGTCTTTGCATATTTCAAGACAGGCGATGAAGACCTGAAAGCACTTGCGCATATCCTCATAATATCCTCAGCAGCAACAGTCATCGCAGGCCTCATCTTCGGAAGCGTCTTCGGAAACTTCTGGGGTTTCACATCAGTCCTTGACGCACTGAGAGACCCGATAACAATACTCAAGATATCTCTCGCCATCGGCCTTGTCCACATCAACTTAGGTCTTGGCCTGAACCTCTACTCAAAGATAAAAGAGAAAAGCCGGGATGTCCTTGAGCCTTTGTCATGGATAGCCCTTGAAGCAGGAATCCTTGCAGCTATAATAGGAACAGAAACGATACAATACATAGGATATACTGCAATATCGCTGGTCTTCATCTACAGGCTAAAAGACGGCATCACAGGCTTCCTGTCAGTCCCGTCATTCTTCGGCTCATGGATATCCTACATCCGTCTGATGGCTCTTGCCGTAGCAACATCATGGCTCCAGTTTGTCATAAACATGGGTGTCACAGCAGCAGCAAAAGTATCAATAATCCTTGCAGCACTTGTCTTTGTCTTCGGCCATCTCTTCAACATGTCTCTGAATGTAGTCAGCGCATTTGTCCATTCTATGCGCCTGCATTACGTCGAGTTCTTTGAGCAGTTCTACGAATCAGGCGGTGAGGAATTCACGCCTCTGAAGAATGAGAAAAAGTATAGTGGGTAAAATAAGATTACTTGATTAAAGTACAATCATCATACCTTCCATTAATTTTATCAATCTTTTTCTCAAGCGCTTTTTCAACATCAACATTCATAATCTTAGCAAGAAGCAATGTCGTAATAATAACATCAGCAAACTCATCGTCAATATCACTCTTATCAAAATCCGCAAGTTTCTCCTTTCTCTGCGAACTGAAGTAAGACAGGACAGCATCGCACAGCTCGCCCACTTCCTCAT
>JAGLUQ010000076.1 GCA_023134675.1 Candidatus Aenigmatarchaeota archaeon
GTTTTATAAAGTTAATTATTCATATTTTTTCTACTTATTTTATCCTTTGGAAGGAGTATTATTCGGTGTAAGTTATGTCTGGTATAGTTGATGATTCAAAAAAACGAACATTCATTAAAGATATTGCTAGTCGGGCAAATCAGTTTGATAAATTTATGAAAGCAGAGGAAGATACAAAAGAGACATTTCTTTCAAGAATTCCGGATATATTTACTACAAAAGACTATAATCTTCTGATTGATGATATATATAGAGGACAGAAGCCTTATCCAGATATTAAAGATACATATCTGGACATGACTGCAAAAGAGTTCAAAGCTATTGTTTCAAAGAAATTTTATGATCTTATACTTGATGAAAAACTTAAGCCCAAATCTGAGATGGGTGAAACATCTAGTCTTCTTAGAACATTAAATCTTGCATTAAATGAACAGAAAAGAACATTTGTTCTCTTAACTCCAGCAGATTATACTTCTGATATGGGAGGTTTTCCTTCTGAAAAAGGGCTTGATCTTTGTGCTTGCCTTACTTATCCAGATCAAGAAGATTTAAACAATAAAGATTTTGTTTGTATTTTACATAATGCTACTTTACCGTACCATATTGAAGATGTTATCGGTGTTTTTAAAACTGAGTTCGATCCGGATGGTAAAAATGATATATATAAGGTCTGTCCTCATACAAAAAGTCTTGATGTTGAAACTTGCAAAAAGCTTAGACCACGGCTTTGTGAATTGCACCGTAAACCTATAAGATTAAAACAGGACGAGGAATTTATTGAAGATTTACCTGATTATATGGAACGAAAATATAGGTCAGTTGTGGATCAGATTATAAAAGATTATGATAAATCTGCTTATTCTATAACAGATAAAAGATCTCATGATTCTAAGTTTAAAGATATTGATACTAAAGCAAAAAAGATAGCAAAAAAAATATTTGAAAAATATGATAATAAACTAAAACTAATGGATTATCAATGATTATATTTTTTCACCGCTTCCCTTAAAACAAATATTTTTAAATATTGGATAATCAGGATAAGTATGCAGTGCCAGGAAAAAGAGACAATGTTTGATTTTGAAAAATATAGTCATTATCTTCTTGTAGAGGTCAAATTCAATGGTGCAGGGACGGCTGTAAATCATCAGGTCGAAAATTTTCTTAAGGCATTTGAAGGGGAATATAAAAACAGCCCCGGTTTTAATGATGCAGTCATATATACAGCTCTTGCTTCTGCCAGCGGAAATGATATTTCACAACTTGGGAATCCTTTTGATTACCTGGTATATTTTAAGGATGATGTAGATGTTCCTGTAATCAACGGTACTGTTCATTCAACAAATATGGGGATGATAAAGGATTATTGCAGAGGCAATAGAGATAATATATCCCAGGCAAAAATAAACGAGCTTTCAGCATCACTTGAACATATATTCAAAGATATCGTAGCGGAAATCAGATATGACAAAGCATCCGGTCTGAAAGACAGCATGTCTGATATTATTATGAACTATAATGTCTCTGGTGAGATAAGAACGCCAGAAGCAGATATCATTGTGGGTTTCATGAATAAGGAGTCGTTTGAGCGATTTTATAATGCTTTGGAATCAAAAGAATACCTTTCAGTGTGTAAAATAGTTAAGTATTTTTAATCATTTCTGTAACATTTTTAAATAAGGACACCTAATAAGTATTATGCGCGTGTGTAAATTCTGCGGGAAATTCATTCTTACAAGCTATAACCAGCATCTTGCTATAGCACATCCGCGTGAGTGGAATAAGATAAAGCAGGAGTGGATAACGCTCAAGAGCGACGGTATGACTGCGCAGCAGATTGCTGACAAGTATGAGACTAATACCACGACTGTTAGCCGTGCGATAAAGGATTCTTACAGCGCGTTCCATAAGCTTCAGAGACACAAGAATTCAGAGATAGAGATATTTGAGTAATGATCTGTTCTGTATCTTTAGGCTTTTAGACAAAACAATAAAAACAATGCATCCCTATTTCTGTCATGAGCGATATCCATGATCTCTGCATAAGGCCGGCAAAGAAGCTTGGCCAGAATTTTCTTGTCGACAAAAATATTGTAAAACTTGAAATCAAGGAGGCTGAAGTCTCGGCTGATGAGACAGTGCTTGAGATCGGTGCGGGATACGGCGCCCTGACACTTGAGCTTGCGAAGATGGCAAAAAAAGTCATTGCTGTAGAAATAGATGACGAACTTGTGCCTTTGCTTGAGAAAAGGCTTGCTGAGGAAGGTCTGAAGAATGTTGATATTATATGCGAAGATGTGCTAAAGGCAGAGATGCCACCATTTGACAAATGTGTATCCAACATACCTTACCAGATATCGTCAAAGATAATAGAGATGCTTGGGAAGTATGGGGAATTTTCTGTCCTTATCATGCAGAAGGAATTTGCTGAGCGCCTTGTGGCACAGCCCGGAGAGAAGAACTATTCAAGGATATCTATTCTTGCGCAGTATCATTTTATACCTGTGTTCGTTAGAAAAGTTGGAAAGAAATGCTTTTATCCGGTGCCTAAGGTTGATTCGGCCATTGTCAAGCTGTTTCCCCGCAAGGTAAAGCCTTTTGTGTCTGATGAGAATTTCTTTTTTCAGTTTGTAAAAGCTGTGTTTATACATAAGAACCAGAAGCTGTGGAAAGCTGTGTCTCATTCAAAGCGTGAGATGGAAGTTGATAAGAAGATTCTTTCCGAGCTTGGCAAAAAGCTTACAGATGCGGATGTGAAGGTCAAGGATCTTGATATTGATCGTGTTGCTGCTGCATCAAATGAGATGTATGCCCTGTTTAAAGAGAAAGGTTTGAAGATCTGAGTATGGTCTTAAGCTCTTGTATGGAAAGCATTATGACTTTCTTATCAAGGATTTTTTTATCGATATCTGCCTTTCTTATAGTCTCTTTTGATTCCTTTTTTGTGTATCTTTTATTATCCTTCGCTGACTTTAGGTCTATTATCGCTTCCATAAGCGCGTTTCCCGCCTTTCTTGTCCTTTGGTCATAAAGGAGGCGAAGGATGTATCTTTCTGCGTTATCTTCAAGGTCCTCTTTTCTTATCGGCGTTATCCTGATGACTGATGATGTGACTCTTGGCGGCGGGGTGAACGATTCTTTCGGCACGTCTGCTATATGTTCTATCCTGAAGTATGCAGGCATGACAAGAGAAAGAAGTGATTCTGCTTTTGGTTGGTTCAGCATCTTGTCGGCAAAGCTCTTGTTCACTGTCAAGATGCCTTCCTTGAATCTTGTTTTTGACAACTTAAGCATCAACGGTTCTGATATGTTGTAGGGGATGTTTGCTATTATCTTGTCAAAGGCGGGAAGATATGAAGAAAGGGCGTCTTCGTATATGAATGTTATGTTCGGATATCTTTTTTTCAGGATTTTGTGGTCTTTTTCAAATTTTCTGTCTATTTCGTAAGAGATTACTTTGCATCCTGTCTTTGCTATCTCTTCTGTAAGGATGCCTGTGCCAGCACCTATTTCAAGGATTGTCTCATCTTTTTTAATCTTTGCTGAAGTGATAATCCTGTCTATGAACACTCTGTCTGTCATGAAGTGCTGGCCGTATCTTGAAAGATCCTGTCTTTCTTTCATGATGATCCTACTTTATATTCACATATCTTCCGTCTGTCATGATATGGACTGTGTCACCTATTATGAATCCTTCCTCTTCACAGAGAGATGCAAAAGATGCAAGCCTCTCTGTCTCGCCGTGCATAGGTATAACCTTTTCAGGATTCAGTATCCTCAGTAAGTCCCTGTGGTCCTCTCTCATGGCATGGCCTGATACATGGACATCTTTCAGTATTCGCACGCCCTGTTCTTTCAGGTTCCTTTCTATCACATACCTGTTCGCTTTGTTTATAGGTGTAGGTATTGTCATTGATGAGAAGATTACCTGGTCTTCTTTCCTGAACTTGAACTTGTATTCCTTGTTCGCTATCCTTGAAAGGACTGAGTTCGGCTCGCCCTGGTTACCTGTAGATAATACAAGATATTTTTCAGGATTCTTTGCTACAGCATCTATTGTGGCCTTCACTTCTTTTGGTCTTCCCTGAAGCTGGAACTGGGTTGTGTCTATAAGGCCCAGATCTTTTGCTGCATTTATGTAGTTGTCCATAGACCTTCCAAGAACAACAACCTGCCTTCTTCCTTTGTTCGCTTCAACTATGCTTTTTATCCTTGCTATCTGTGATGCGAAAGATGTTATGAAGACTGCTGAGCTGTCAAGGTATGCCCTGTCTATGGCGTCAATGACCATATCTTTTGCAACTTTCTCTGACGGTGTCCTCTGCTCTTCTCGTATATGGACGCATTCTGAAAGATGCAGTTTGACGCCTTCGCTTCCAAGTTCTTTGAGTCTCTTGTAATCAGGCTTGTCGCCAAGTGTAGGCGTGTTGTCAAGCTTGAAGTCGTATGCTACCGTTACAAGGCCTTCGGCTGTATATGCAGCTATAAGTGATGCATCGGGTATGCTATGTGGCATGTTGACATATTCTATCCTGAAGTTCTTTGAAAGCTCTGCCGTGTCGCCGTACTGCATAGGTGTCACGAACTTGAGCTGGCTTTCTTGATTATGGTCTTTTAAGAGACGTTTTATTATCTCTGCTGTATATGGTGTCGCAAGGATTGGGCAGTTGTATCTTTTCGCGAGCTTTGGTATTGCTGACACATGGTCAAGATGGCCGTGCGATATGACTATCGCTATCACTTTCTTGCCGTTCAGTATTGTGTCATTTGGAAGGACGCCCATGTTTCTCAGTGTCGGCTCGTCAAGATCTTCATAATTAAGGCCTCTGCCGCTCAGTTCTATGAGATGCTCCATGGAAACTCCCATATCAAATATGACAACCTCGCCATTGACTTCTATTGCTGTCATGTTCTTTCCGACTTCTTTGAAGCCGCCTATTGCGTAAAATTTCATTTTTTATCACTTTTCCTGTTTACTTTTGTCTCTAGTAAATCTCTCGGAGTATTTCCGGACCTAAAGAAACTGTTTACTTTTGATATTATTTTCGGGTCTTCTGTTATATATGTATTGGTCAAATCTTGATTTAAGAATCAGGCTTAAACAAAATCAATAATATTATGATGGCTAATTGAAAAAATAAGTTTAAAAATATATGTATTTATCATTATTTTTTCTTCTCTTCAGAAGGCTTTTGCATTGTCATATGACCTGAATTGCTGCTTGTTGCTGTTCCCTGCTCTTCTTTAAGCTTTTTTATCTGTTCCAGCTTTTCGTCTGATATTTTCAGCTCGCCTTTTTCTTTTAGCTCTTTGAGTTTTGTTCCCAGGCTGTATATGAAGCGCTTTGTCTCTTCCTTAAGGCCGTAAATCTCTCTTTCAGGTATCATTTCAGCTTTTCCTTTCTTTGCCACTATTAGGGCTTTTGCGAGTCTTTCGAAAAGATCTTCCTGCTGTTCCCTAA
>JAGLUQ010000077.1 GCA_023134675.1 Candidatus Aenigmatarchaeota archaeon
TTTCAAAAATGCAGTCAAACAGTACAGGTCATCTTCAAACACACCTTCAACCAGGATTGCTGTCGAAGACATTCTTTCAAGCGAAGAAGATGAAAGAATAGATATGCAGTATGCCATGCTTCGGCTTACGCCTCCTGAGATAAGAGAGATAGGCAAATATCAGAAAAAGGAAAAGGTTCCTGGAACAGAAGCAATCCAATCTGTCCTGAAAAAGAGAAAGACTTTGATGTCAGAAATAATTCTTAAAAATATTTGAAAAACATTATTTGTCCTCTTTTGTTTTAATCCTAGAAAACTTTCTGCGATTGTAGGTTTTATACAACTTTCACTTAAACAGACTTTCAATATCTCCGTTTCCAAGATCGACAAAATAGTTATACTGGTCTGTTATATTATCTTCTTTTCTGGCATTGATACACCTATCTGCCTCATTTCGACAGCATTGTCCTAGAATTTGTCACCATAGGGTATTTAATTTTTAGGCACCATAAGTTTATAAACATTTCCATGCAATTAGAAACAAAGCTTTATATACTACTATTTGACAGCACTGGATTTTTGAGGAAAAAACGATGGATTTCTCGGGGGTTTGATTCATCACATTTTGGAGGAATATGATATGGATAATAACATAGAGATTCACGATGTGGTCAATAACATAAAAGTTCACAATGTTGTCGCTTCCGGCGCTTTTGACAAAAAGGTTCCGCTATCCCGCCTTTCTGCAGGGCTTAAGAGGACTGAGTACGAGCCGGAGCAGTTTCCCGGTCTTGTGTACCGGCTTGAAAATCCAAAAGCTGCCGCCCTTATCTTCAATTCAGGCAAGATAGTCTGCACAGGGACAAAATCAGTTGACCAGGCTCACGAGGCTGTTGCAAACCTGCTTAAAGATATCCAGAAGCTTGACATAGATGTCACAGACATCAATGACCTGACTATACAGAACATGGTGGCATCAACATGCTTCAACAAAGAGCTCAATCTCAACAAGATTGCTTTTGACCTTGAAGGCACAGAGTATGAGCCTGAGCAGTTCCCTGGACTTGTTTACAGGATGGAAAGTCCAAAAGTAGTCTTCCTTCTCTTCAAGTCAGGCAAAGTAATTTGCACAGGAGCCAAAAGCCATGATATGATAGAAAAAAGTGTAGAGCAGCTTAAGATTAATCTGGAAGAGATTAACATTGAACTTGGCGACGACGCATTGTTAGATGACGATAAAGATGCTGCGCTTGAAAGGAAAGAATAGAAATATTGATAAATATTATTTTTTTTTATCTTTTGATTCTTTTATAAAGTTAAATAAATATAGTCAATTTTATGTCTGATAATATAGTAAATATCTCTAAAGATAATAAAGAAATAAAGATTGAATTTTTTACCAATAAAAATATAGATGAACTTCCTTTTTGCGATATTATTGAAGAATTGAAATCATTTGGGAGAGGCGATGGTTATTCTTCCGTCCACAAACCATTCAAGATAGGCAGTTCATATGTATTCTCTAAAAATCCTGAAGAATATGCAGAACAACTCTACGATGATGCATGTAAGAATAAAACCGGCATTTATGTGACATTTAGTTCTGAATCTAAATCTAACTTAGGGACTTCATATGCTTTTGAAGTGATTAAATTCAAATCTGAAGATCCACATCATTGGTATATAGCTGCTTATTGTAAAAAAGATTGTAATATGCTTGATGATCTGAATCTTTTGCTCGACCGTATTGTAGATCTTTAGTTTATCAACCACCTCTAGTGCTCAACCAGATTATTAAATGTTTCTGTATAATTATTAACTCCTATGGACTACTCCGATGTATTGAAAAAATTTGAGATTTTTCTGACAGACGTCTGCTACAACCAGCTTCTGAAATCTGTGCAGGAATCAACAGCCCTTGTCATAGACTACGAAGCTCTTGAGCGCTTTGATCCTGAGCTGTTCGACTATTTTCTTGAGCACCCCGAAGAGTGCATGCAGGCCGTAGACGAGGCTATGTCAAACATAGACATAGGCGAAGAGGTGGAGAAAAAGATACCTCTGAGGATAAGAAACCTTCCCGATACCGAGATGATAATGATAAAGAACTTAAGAAGCACTCATCTCTCAAGATTCATAGGTGTGGAAGGTCTTATAAAACAGGCAAGCGAGGTAAGGCCTGAGATTACCTTTGCCAGATGGGAATGCCAGTCCTGCGGCGAGAAGATAGACATGCTCCAGGAAGAGCAGACACTTGAGAAGCCCTACATGTGCGAATGCGGCAACAAGAGAGGTTTCCAGCTTGTAAGCCGCAAAATGATAGATGTCCAGCGAATCGTGACAGAGGAAAGTCCGGAATCCCTTGACGGCGGCCAGCAGGCAAGAAAGCTGGGCATATACCTGAAAAGCGATCTTGTAGATCCGACCTTTCAGAAGAAAGTGGTCCCGGGAAACAAGGTCCTTGTGACAGGCATCTTAAATGATATGCCCATAAGGGTTGAGCGAGGCAAGGAAACAAAGAGGCGTGACATATTTATTGACTGCAACTATCTTGAGCCGATAGAGAAGGAGTTTGAAGATATAGAGATAACAGAAGATGATGAAAAACAGATAAAGAAGATAGCGAAAGACAAGAAGATATTTGACATGCTAAAAAAATCGATTGCCCCATCAATTTTCGGCTATGATGACATAAAGCTTGCAATAGCATTCCAGCTTTTCAGCGGCGTCCAGAAAGTAAGGCCTGACGGCATGAAGACAAGGGGCGACATCCATATACTTCTTATAGGCGATCCCGGTGCGGCAAAGTCACAGATGCTGAAATACGTCTCATCTCTTGCCCCGAAAGGAAGATATGTCGTAGGAAAATCATCATCCGGCGCAGGATTGACAGCGGCGGCAGTAAAAGACGAGTTCACCGGTACCTGGGCTCTTGAGGCCGGCGCCCTTGTACTTGCCAACGGCGGCATGTGCGCGATAGATGAGATGGACAAGATGGACGCGACAGACAGGAGCTCAATGCATGAGGTCATGGAGCAGCAGACCGTTACAGTTAGCAAGGCAAGCATTCAGGCAACCCTGAGCGCAAGGACTATCATACTTGCAGCAGCCAACCCTAAGTACGGAAGATTTGATCCATATACACCTATACCTGATCAGATAAACCTGCCCGATACCCTTATAAGCCGTTTTGATCTTATCTTCGCGATACGTGATATACCAAGCAGGGAGAAAGACACATCTCTTGCAGACCATATACTGAGACTTCATGAGAATCCTGAAGAAGAAAGTGTTCCTATGTCAGCAGAGATGCTCAGGAAATATATAGCCTATGCAAGGACCAACTGCGCCCCAAAGCTTACCAAAGGCGCGATGGAAGTCATAAGAGAGTTCTATGTGAACATAAGGAATCAGAATCCTGAAGACGAGAAAGCGCCAATCCCCCTGACAGCAAGGCAGCTTGAAGCGCTTGTGAGGCTGGCGGAGGCGAGCGCAAAGATACGCCTTGCAGAGACAGTTACAAAAGCTGATGCCACCCGTGGCATAGACCTTCTGACAAACTGCCTCAAGCAGGTAGGAATTGATCCTGAGACCGGCCAGTTTGACATAGACCGCCTCAGCTCAGGAGTGACATCAAGCAAGAGGAACCAGATCCTGGATATACTGAGGATCATAAAGGAGATGCAGGAGGAAAGTACTGATAAGCTTGTCAACCATGAGGATCTCATAAGCAGGATTGAAGAGGAAGGTATGGACTCTGATAAGGTGAATCAGATAATAGATTCCTTAAGAAGGGACGGCGAACTTTTCGAGCCAAAGCCGGGATTCATAATAAAGGTGTAGGTAATGCATGAAGCAAAGAGACACCCTGCATACAAGCTGGACATATCAGACATAACAGGCAACCCTTATGTCAAGACTGAGGCTGATCTTGAACCCAATTATATAGACATCGCAGGAAAGCTCAGGGTGATAAGGGTAAGAATACTCGCCAAAGTCACATTCAAGTATCTTTCTGACGACGGCAACTACGCATCCATAACTCTTGGCGACGGAAAAAATTCCATAAGGGTAAAAGCCTGGCAGGACATAAGATGCCTCAAGGAAACAGAGAAAGATAATCTTATAGACATCATCGCAAATGTAAGGGAATGGAACGGCGAAGTGTACCTTGTACCTGAAGTCCTGAGAAAGATAGACGACCCGGATCTTGAGACATTGCGGCGCCTTGAGATACAGAAGTTCAGGAAAGATATGGACCTTCCCGAAAAGGAAGATATCGAAAAAGAGATAGGTTCTGAAAATAAGACAGTGCCTGATGTCTCTGATGTAGTTGATGCTGATACTAAAGATACGAAAGATATTGACGATAAAGAGAAAGAAGACAAAGCCGAAACATTGAAAGAGGAAGCTCCTGCAAATGAGGAAAAGAAACCGGAGAAAGAGGAAAAGAGCTTAAGAGTCCTTGTCCTTGAAATCATAGACAAGCTTGATGAGGGTGACGGTGCTGATTTTGAAGATGTCCTGGGGTCTGTCAAAGGGCAGGAAAAAGAAGTAGAAGCAATAATCAATGATTTCCTGAGCGAAGGCACATGCTACGAGCCAAGAGCCGGAAAGATAAAGGTTCTATGATTGTATAGTGTCTAATAATTGTTTGTACTCTTTTTTGTCTATGTCTCCCGATGCTAATCTTCTGTCAAGCATATCTTTGGCAGTATAGTTTTCTTTATTTTTTGAATCTTTTAAGACCCATATGATCAAAGCTATTGTTATTATGAAAAATAATATTTGTGAACCTATCATATATGTCATTCCATATCCATAAACCATTTCAATTACCTCCTTTTAAAAAATAAAAAAGAAAGGTGAAATTACCTTCCCCTTCCAAATTTCATGCCTTCATTGTCGCAGTTTCCATCACAGTCTGTATTGATTAAGTTATTTTGTGACATCTTTTGTCCCATACCCTGTCCCATTCCTTTGCCATGGCCAGTGCTGTCTCGCGGACCCTGTCCGTTATTCAGCCCGAGTTCTGCTCTTAATTCAGCAGCAAGTTCATGGTCACCGTTTTCTGCCGCTTCATGGGCCTGTGCAAATGTCTCAAAATGGCTTTCTGTCACAACTTCTGTAACCCTGGGATGCCTTCCATCTTTAGTCATAAGCTGATACCAGCTCTCATAGTCTGATGTCTCAAAAGCATTTTCCATAGCTTCATGCTTTTCCTCATCACAGTATGGACCTTGCACAGAATAGTCTCCTCTGTAAGCGCTTGCAACTCCTGTTGAGACAATTATCCCAACAACCACAAGCACAGACAATCCAATTTTTGTCGCTTTTTTCATTTGATTTTCCCCTCCATGTCAAATTGATTCAA
>JAGLUQ010000078.1 GCA_023134675.1 Candidatus Aenigmatarchaeota archaeon
TATTCAGCCCTCGCCTCAGCCCAGCTGGTAGGCGACTCATAGACTCTCACAGTCGTATCAATCTTTGTCCTTAGCTTTATCCTTCTCGCAAACTCAGAAGCGATATTCTCAGCAGTAGGGTTTATCTTATCAAAAGGCGCAACCTCATTCAAAAGCTTATGGTCATAAGGAGTAAAGATCTCCTGCTCCATAATCTCTTTCAGGTCATAGAAATCCATGACAAAGCCGTCTTTAACCTCTCCTTCAAGTATGATCTCTATCTTATAGGTATGGCCATGCACATTTGCGCACTTCCCTTTATAATCCCTTAAAAAATGCGCGCAAGACATCATGATGCTTTTTCCGATTCTCATATTATTCACAATCATAATGTTTACTTTTCTCTTTAAAAAACTTGCTGAACGACACACTATCAAAAGACAGATAAGTTTTCATCAAAAAAACTGCTTTAATATACATCAGGTTCAACAGCACGAAACAGGCACGAATTAAATATATACCTGGCAAGACCCGGCATCTCATCATAGATTCGCTCAGTCTCATCTTCCAAAAGGTCTTCTACAAGATTAGACAGACACGCTTCTGAAGAACCGGTCAGACGATAATAGATATGTAAAATCTCATGTATTTTTGATTTTGTCTGCTCTTCATAATTATCATCCTTATTAATCACAATATCCATAATTAAAGAATCCGTCTCTTTATCATAATCCACATAACGTAAGAGTCCGGTACGCTTATCTTCATATTTGACATATCTTATATGCTTTACCAGAATATTATCTACATCATCTTTAGCAAGTGATGGCTTATCTCTTATTACCTCTTCTATCTCCTCGCGTGAATATATATATTTGATATTCAAAAAAAAGTCATAAATACATCTTGTCTGTTTAATTGAATGAGTCCTCTGTTTCATAAATATCGCTTCAGTTTACCGTTTAAAATTGAAAAAGACAATCATATTAAATCAGATGAATTTTATAAATTCAATCATCAAATCAAAAACTTATAACATTTCCCCACAAACTAATTCTCATGTGGGCAGTAAAACTCAAGCCAAAGACCTTCAAGGAATTCAGAGGCAACAGGAAAGCGATAGATGCAATAACAAAATGGGCGCATAATTTCAAAAACGAGAAATACAAAGCACTTATCCTCATAGGCCCTACAGGCAGCGGAAAGACAACAGCCGCAGAAATCCTCGCAAAAGAGCTTAATTTCAACATTGTAGAGACAAACGCATCAGACATGCGCAGCAAGAAAGAACTCAAAAGTTTCTTCGGCCACGCCCTCCAGCAGCAGTCCCTTTTCTTCAAAGGCAAGCTTGTCCTCCTTGACGAGATAGACGGCATTTCAGGACAATATGACAGGGGAGCGCCCGGAGAGATTGCAGACATCATAAAGACATCAAAGCACCCGGTTGTGATGACAGCGACTGAAGAAAACACAAACGCAGTAAAAGCGCTGAAGAAATCAGCAAAGATGATAAAATTCGAGAAGCTCGATATGGATGAGCTCTGCGATACACTAAAAAATATCTGCGAAAATAAAGGCATAAAAATAGAAGAAAAAGCACTGAAAATAATAGCAAGAAACGTAGACGGCGATCTGAGAGCTGCAATAAACGACCTGCAGTCCCTCAACAGCAAAGACAAGATAATAGACACAGAAGCTGCAAAAACTATAGGATTCCGCGACTTCGAGAGAAAGACAAAAGATACTTTATCAATAATCTTCAAGACATCAAACTGCCAGATAGCAAAAGAAGCAATAGACAAGGCAGAGAAAGACCTTGACGAGATGTCAGAATGGATAAGAGAAAACCTGCCGAGACAGTATGAAAAAAACAAAGACATCGCAGACGGATACAACATGCTATCAAGGGCAGACATTTTCCGGGGACGGATAACAGGCCAGCAGTATTACAGGTACATGGTCTACCAGTCAGCAGACATCTCATGCGGTGTAGCAACAGCCAAGACTGAAAAATACAATAAAGCACAGGATTTCCATTTCCCCTCAAAAATAGCGATTCTGGGAAGAACAAAATTCACAAGAGGAAAAGAGAAAACCAATCTCAAAAATATTGGCGACGCCCTCCACTGCTCAAGAAAAGTGGCAAGGCAATATCTTCCTATGCTCAGGATGATAAAGATAAAATCTCCCGAAACTTACGCAGAGATTTCTGAAGAATTGAAGATTGATATATAATTTCTGATTTCTATCCCAAATAAAACTATATTAAAAAAACAGTCCAAATACATCTATGAAAATAAAACTGGATGTCCCTCTTTTCAAGCAGAAGAAAAATGATATGGCCTGCGGATTTATCTGTCTCCAGATGGTCCTTGCATACCACAGGAAAATCCTTTCTTATGATGAAATTAAAAAAATAACAAAGCTTGACCCTGACATGGGCTGCTGGTGGGCACAGATGGCATGTGCAGCACTGGATCTCGGATTCAAGACAGAATTTCTTAATTACAACATGGACAACATATACGACAAAGACATGATAGGACTAAAAGGAAAGAAACTTATTGAAAGGCTGGAAATACAAAAAGAAAAGATTAATCCACAGTTCCATCCGGAGATTGATTATGATATTGAAATGATACAGAAAGGCGGAAAACTCAACCTGTCAATACCTCAGAAAGAAGACCTTATCGGTTGGCTAAAACAAGGCATACCTCCTATCCTTTCTATAAAAGTCGGCTCTTTATACGGCCATGCGGTAAAAAATAAGAAAACTCATGGGCAGCACAGCATTGTCGTCTACGGATATGACGGAAAAGACTTTCTTGTACACGACCCGAACCCGGAAAAAGATAGGGTTGAAAAGATATCAGAAGACATTTTGATGTATTCCTGGCACAGAGGAAAAGCTGTTACACTTCTGATAGACAGATGAATCGCAATCAAAGTCCTAATCACTAAAGGCGATATATTACTCCAATAGTACATTCTTTAGAGACATACTCTTTTAAATCATTTAAAGTTGTTCTTAATCCAAATTTACGAAAATATTCAAAAAGACTGAGATATTCTTCAATTTCACCATCAGATGAAGAATCAAGAGCTTCAGAAATACTATTAGCTTCAATTATCTTTTTACCTTTATTAAAAGGGGATCCGATATCAGGTAATTCAAATTCGATTTTACAGGAACTTTGTTCGTTTCTGTTATTATCAGCCTCAAAGACTTTTAACCTTTTACTAGAAAAGATAGGATAACTACCTGAAGAGTCAGAAGATTCACTCCTAATAACAATAGAATCGCCGTATTTTGCTTTTCTATATACATATCGTTCCATTTCTTTAATTGATTCGTCTATAGACAAACCTTTAAAAAAATACTTGGAGGAATCTAAGAAAAAATTTTGATGCCCCTTTAAATGGACAATTTCCCAACCAGTTCCTTTAAGCGTATCAGGAAAACATTCATCAGGATATAAGTCTGTCATCTTATCAAGAATTTCAATATAACCCTTAACAATCTCAGGTCCTTTTCTCCTGACTTTCTTTTCACCAGTAACAGATATTATAGAACCTGATGTATCAAATCTATTGACAGACAGGATTATATCATTGCCATGACCCATAAAATCAACCATTTCAAAATATCACAAAAACTGCTCTACATTTAACAAAGAAAGCTAATCAAAAGAATCTTTATAAACATTAACTAAAAAAATTTTATTAAACAGGGAAAAACGATTTATAAAAAAGTTCATAATAAAGTAATCTTATTTCAGATAGACCTTTGCACAACCAAAAAATAGTTCACAAATTCCTTTCTAAAACACCCCATAATCCATCTTATACTCCTCAAAGATATGGATTGTTCCATAATTTCTTATTATGTCTGAGAACTTGTTTCTAATACCGACAATAGCTTCATGAAGCCCCTATATCATTAAAAAACAGCTCAGACCTGAAACACTTATTAATTTTTCATCAGAAATATATTAAACATATTCATCATCTTAAAGTAAACACTTTTCAAGAAACAGCAATATCAAAAACAAGGTAATACCTATGGCACAAAAAGAGAGAAAAAGGCGAAAGCCGACAACAGAAGAGACAATATCAGCTATAGAATATGCCACAGAAGAAAAGATAAGCGGCAATCTTGCAGAAATCTTAAGATGCAAGTCAAGTATACCATCCGTATACAGAAATACACATTTCAGGGAAAGTGATATAGGAAAGACAGACATCCTGTTCTGGCGCCTGATAAGATACATAAATTACAAATCAGACAAAAAAGAAGATGTCCCGAAAGACACTACAAGGATATTAAGAACAATAATAGACACTTCAAAAGATATTTTTACACAAGAAATATCAGATAATATCAATATCAAAAAACAGAGCGACTGGAATGAATGGATAGATAGCATCTGCGAATTCAATCCTGAGACAAGCTACATAGAGTATAAAGAGTCAATAAGGCTAAGAGATATTCTTGAACCCATACTACAGGAAAAATTTGAAGAAGAAAGAAAAAGAATTATCAGGGAAAAGATTGAAAAAGGCCATCATTCTGGATACTGGATACTTTATTCTCATTTTGAGCATGAATTTGCCCAGTACATGTTCAACAAACTTCCATACACAGTCTCAAAACTCTTCAAAATGATTGAAGATACTGAAAAAGATACTATAAAATATTATCTTGAATCATATCTTGAAGAGACAGAAAAAACGGATTACAAAGATCTCCAAAATGTCCTTGAAAAATTATGGCCGGAAACAGAAGACCCATACGAACCTCAGCCAATTCATGAAAAGACAAGAAATCTTATATTATACATGCTCAAAGACCTAAAGAATGAAAAAAAGATAGACAAAGAACGCATGCTAACACTTGTCTCAGATTCATTCAAGCTGACCATACCGGAGACGGAACAATACTTTTCCATGTTTGAAATTATAGAAAAAAACGAAAAACCACCGGAAAAAAGATATATAAAAAGATACTTCTGATAGTCTCAAGAATATAATTGATTTCTCTCTCTGACATCCAGACCTCAAACAAATTTCTATTGTCTACAATATAGCACACAACAAAATAAACAATATAATATATAGTATAATATACATGATTGAATATCACATAATAAACACCATCAACCTATATATACTACTCAATATAATATACCATTATGTCGACAATAGGTTCCAACACAGAGTCACGGATAATTAAAAAACTTAATGAAAAACCATATTCTGTATCCCAGCTCGCAACGGATCTAAAAGTCAGAAGAGATTTCCTCGCAGGATTTCTTGAAGCCATGCGTATCGCAGGCAAGCTGGAAGTCAT
>JAGLUQ010000079.1 GCA_023134675.1 Candidatus Aenigmatarchaeota archaeon
CCTGCACGCCGCCTATGATAGGCCCGCCGAAACGCGGAGACCTGATGTTCTCTTCCACAAGCATAAGCTGTTCTGCCTCTGCCCGCGCCTCTGCAGTCTGCGGCACATGGACATTCATCTCATCGCCGTCAAAATCCGCATTATATGGAGTACATACAGTAAGGTTAAGCCTGAATGTCTTATATGGCAGAACTTTCACCCTATGTGCCATCAGCGACATCTTATGAAGAGACGGCTGCCTGTTGAAAAGTACAATATCACCATCGCTTATATGCTTCTCAATTATGTATCCTTCAGAGAACTCATTCATTATATACTCTTTGTTGAGATCTATTATCTTCTTTTTAAGACCGTCCGGCCTTATAACATAATTAGCACCGTCTTTGACGTCAGGCCCTCTCATGATACATGCTTTAAGATCATCTATATTATCCTTAGTAGCCCTTAAAGGAATAGTAAGCTCTCTTGCGATAGCTTCAGGTATCCCTACCTCGTTGACACCGATCATAGGATCCGGCGAGACAACAGTCCTTGCCGAAAAGTTTACCCTCTTTCCTGTAAGATTGTGCCTAAATCTCCCGTCTTTTGACTTAAGTCTCTGTGACAGTGTCTTAAGCTGCCTGCCTGACCTGTGCCTTGCTGGCGGAACACCGCTTAGCTCATTATTGAAATATGTAGATACATGATACTGCAAAAGCTCCCATAAGTCATCAAGTATGAATTCTGGTGCACCTATTTCCAAATTGTTAAGAAGCCTCTGGTTTATCCTGACTATATCAACAAGCTTATGTGTAAGGTCATCCTCACTCCTCTCACCGCTTGTAAGCGTTATAGATGGCCTTGTAGTTATAGAGGGTACAGGAAGTATAGTAAGAATCATCCATTCAGGCCTGCCGCCGGAAAAGCCGAGAGCCACAACATCTTCATCTGGAATCTTCTCAAACTGTTCTCTTGCCTCTTCAGGAGTTATCACGTGATTGCCTTTCTTGAAAGACATTGGTCTCTCAAATTTTATCTTCTCTACAGGCTCGCTGCATGACGGACAAGTCTTGGGTACTGCAAGCTTGCTGATAGATTTTTCAGTACCTATCTTATCTTTATCGACAAGCATCGCACCGCAGGAATTGCACGTATATGTAAGGAAAGTCTTTATGTACTTTATATATATGATATTATACACAGGTTTTGCAAGCTCAATATCTCCGAAATGCCCCTGGCACTCACCGGATCTTCCGCCGCATGTCTTGCACCTTATGCCCGGGTCTATAACACCCATGCGCGTGTCCATGACACCGCCCTCAATAGGATAGGCATCAGCATCATACACATCTGATGTCGTTATGGAAATAGCAGACATGTTCTGTATCATCTTTGGCGAAAGCAGTTTGAACTTAATCTTATCAATCATAACCATATTTAATCACACACCTTTCTCCTATTATGAACTCTCCGGAACAATCTGCGGATATATCAGCAGACTCCTCAGCTCGTCAAGCATCAGCTTAAACGCATATGACATCTCCACATTGACAATCACATCATTCTTACATAACGGACAGTATGTCCTGTTCTTTATATGATCCTCAATAGCGATGACTCCGCAGTCTTTGCAGACAGGTATTGATACCTTGTCAGAGCCGAAACGCTCCTTCAATGTTATAGGAGCGCCATGAGCGATAAAGCAGTCTTTCTCCATCTCTCCAAGTCTCAAGCCGCCCTCTTTTGAACGTCCTTCTGTAGGCTGCTTTGTCATAAGAGCAACAGGACCTTTTGATCTTGCATGTATCTTCTTTGACACGAGATGATAAAGCCTGTAATAATATGTTATACCCATAAGTATCGGCGCCTCCATCTTCTCGCCGGTCACACCATTGTAAAGTGTTTCCTTACCGTCATCCCTGAAACCCAGGTACTTAAGCGCAGCCCTTATCTTCTCTTCCTCGCCTTTGAATACAGTGCCGTTTACTCTCTTCGCTGCAAGAGCTCCGACCTTGCCGGCTATTATCTCAAGAAGCTGGCCCACAGTCATACGTGATGGAATAGCATGCGGATTAACAATTATATCAGGAACAATGCCGTCAGCTGTAAAAGGCATATCCTCTTCTGGAACAACAAGACCAATGACACCTTTCTGGCCATGCCTTGTAGCCATCTTATCTCCTACTTCTGGCGTCTTAGTGTCACGCACGACAGCAGACACAATCTTGTTGCCTTCAGCATCAGATGTAAGTATGACTTTCTCCACAATCCCGGAATTGCCGCTTGTGATAGTAAGCGAATTGTCACGGAAGTTCTGAAGACCCATCTTAATCTCTTTTGATATGCCTAAAAATCGTAATGGTGATATCTTGCCGACAATGACACCCTGTTCAGGCACTGAAGATTCGACCTCGATAATGCCCTGATCATCCAGCATCTCATAGTCTTCTTCACTCCTGTACCCCTTAACACTTGGATCAGGTATACATGCCATATCTTCCTGACCGCCCCAATATCTCCTGAACTCAGTCACAAAAGACCTGTAAGCGACAGAACGGCCAAGCCCTCTCTCAAGGGATGCCTTATTGATTATCAAAGCATCTTCCACATTATAGCCGTAAAAAGTAGACACTGCGACCACAAGATTATGCCCGGAAGGATGCGATTCAAGACCTACAGCCTCCATACTGTCAGTCTTCACAAGAGGTACCTGCGGATATACCAGCACATTATAAGTAGTATCATCCCTCTGAAGGAAATTCTGCAATGGTATTCCTATTGCCTGCACAGCCATACGGGATCCGTAATTCAGACGGTCTCCACGGTTCTTCTCAGGGAACACTAAAACAGAAGCTGCAACACCAAGTATAAGAGACGAATCAAGTTCCATATGCGTATGCTCAGATGTAACTTCCTTTCTTGAGACAGCTATATATGCATTCTCTTCCTCATCAGCATCCAGATACTCAACAATATTCTTTTTCAGCACTTCATCCCATGACATCTCTTTTTTGCTGAGCTTGCTATCCATCTCTTCAGTCATGAGAGGTTTTCCGTTCTCCACAACAATAAGAGGACGCCTGACACGCCCCGCATCAATATTAACCTGGACTTCATCCTTGTCCTCATGATATGCGACATTCATTGTGCTTGGAAGCTGGTTCTTTCTCCTCTTCTCAAGCAGGGCCTTTTTAAGCTCTAAAGGACTGTCATGCTCGCCTACAAAATAACCGTTGACATATACTTCACTCATTATTAACACCCAATCCGTTCAATGCAGACAGTACCTTTTTCTTCTCATCATCATCTGAAGATGTCGTCACCTGCGCTCCTAAAGCAAGAAATTTCCTAAGACCTATATTCTGCCCTTCAGGAGTTCTCACAGCACACAGTCGACCCCAATGAGTCGCATGCAGTTCTCTGGCCTCGTAATGTTCCTGTGTAGCAGACAAAGGAGATACAACACCTCTAAGATGTCCCAGCGCCCTTATAAAATTACTTCGCTCAAGCCTTTGGCTGACACCAGTCTGGTTTGCAAAATCACCCACAGCCATAGCACGCATAATCTGCTTTGTCAGTACGCCCGTTATAACTATGCTCTGCAGGCTTGGAAGTCTCCTGCCTCTTTTAATCATCTTCTGATAATTGTACTGCAGCCTTGCTACAAGACCCCACCTGCCAAGTATAGTAGACCTTAAGACAGATTCCAGAAGATCTCCTGCAAGCCTCAATCTCTTGTTACCGTAATGGTCTATATCATCATTTATCTTGCCTTCATAAAGAAGATCCATCTTTGCCATAACATTTGCAAGATATCTTGCTTTAAGTACCCTGCTCAATGCATCCTGACCAAGATGAGGCAGAAGATAATTATCCAAAAGATGCTCCACACGCTCTACAACCTGCTCTTTCTTGGCAATCTTAAGTATCTTACCTATATATTCTATTGCATCATCCCTGCCGGAAATTTCAGCCATGTAAAGGTTTATGAGAGTATTCTCTGTAGGTTCGCCGCCTTTGAAGATAGCTTCCATCATATCCTTATCAGACTCAATGCCGAGCGCCTTGATAAGAGCCACAACAGGTATAGGTGTGGTAGTTATGTTTGCGAACCTGGCCACAATCATACCATCTTCCTTTCTCTCGAAGACATGCCTCTGTGTATATCCTCTGTTTTTGGAATCTATCCTAGCGTTTATCTCACCCTTCTTCTTCTGGAAGATAAGCCTGTTTGGTGCTATATCTTCAAAAAGGATAAGAACTCTTTCAACTCCGTTAATTATGAAATATCCACCCATATCATGCTGATCCTCACCGGCAGAGACCATATCTTCCTTAGACAGGCCGGCAAGAGGGCACAGGTTAGACTTGACCATTACCGGGAAATCACCAATATTCACAAATGTAGTCTCATGCTCCACATCCTCAAAGACAGGAGTCATCTCTATATATAATGTAGAAGAATATGTAAGCTTCCTCAGCCTTGCTTCCATAGGAATCAAAGTTTTTGTAGAACCGTCACTTTCCTTTATCTCAGGAGGCCCTATCATCACCTTGCCGAAACGTATGACAAGATTCTCCTGCGTAGGCAGGTCAATCTTCACCTCGCCTATATCATCAATAATCTGCTGGAGGCGGTTCTCTATAAAATCATTGAACGATTCAATCTGATGCGATATAAAACGCCCGTTATCCCTGTAGTATTCCAAAAAAGAGCTTATCATCATATCACCTAAATTACAGTCCTGTAATATACAGACATTCCTGCTGTAGACGATGTCCTTTCTATGCTGACAACGTCGCCCGGCTTTGCGCCAAGCATCTTAACAGCAGGGTCATCCTTTAATATCTTTGGAAGATCCTTAACAGTTATGCCATATTTCTTGCATACAGCTTCAATCTCTTTCTTGTCGAGAATCTTATGCTTTGGAACAAGCGAATGATCCATTATTTCTTCATCTTTCAAATATATCGCCCCGCAATTGATGCATCCTTAATTATACCATTTTAATATGAATGAGCCCGAAGGGAATTTCACACAAAAGACCCCATGCGCAGATGATTTTGATAAAGATAATCTACTTCGCATCGAAGATGCGAATGTAGAGTGCGCCTCAAGGGAGCCCCCTTGTTTTGAACCCTCGACACCCGGATTAAGAGTCCGGTGCTCTAACCAGACTGAGCTACGGATCCATAGTAAGAGAGGTATCTCTTACAAACTCTCTCA
>JAGLUQ010000008.1 GCA_023134675.1 Candidatus Aenigmatarchaeota archaeon
GTATGAAAGAGAAGCAACAGATGTCAAAACCGAAATGGAAAAGCATATAATGGACGCGTTGAAAAAAACGACAGGTGCTTTCAGTGAATTGGTTAGCTTATATGATCTGATGTTTAATAAAGAAGACTTGAGAGATAAGGTTGTGGCTGAAGTCACAGATTCAGTAAGCAGAAAAAAAGTGTCAGGTTCAGGAGAAAAACTAGAAACATATAAATCCAGCTGGAAAACGATTGAAACAGAAATAACAGAAATAAGAAATTTCTACGAGGATATAAATTTTGCAGACACCGGTACTGAAGAAGGAAAGGCATTCCGTGAATCTGCAAGAGAAAGAATTCTGGATGAGGCAGGAAAAGGGATTGTAAGAGGTCTGTGCTTCTGGGAAAATGAATTAAGCGGTGATGAAGATATACGCTCACCTTTCAAAGACCTATACACGCAATGGTACGGGTCTGAAGATACAAAACAAATAATGAAGAGCTACAACTTTCGAAATATTCCTTTATTAATAGCCCGTGAATACAAAACAGTTTTCGGAGATTATCCTGAAGAGTTTTATAATGACTTTCAGGACAAAGCTGTAAACTGCTTAGACTCCTTGATTAAAGAAGCAGATAAAAATGATGGAGAGTTTGATGAAGATCATGCCGAGAATTTAAAAGCATATCTGCTGAAAGATTTAACATATGATGAACTCAGGCTTTTGCCAGAACTGCATAAAAAGATAAGTTATGTCAACGATAATTACCAGGATATATCTGAAGCAGTAATATCAGAAATAGCAATATCTGAGAAGTTCGGATTATGCTGATACATATAACATTGATTCTGTCACCTGATTATTAAGCTTCATATAAACAAAAAAATAAAAAAAGAAAAGGGTTCTATCCCTTCACATATCTTCTGTAGAAGTCAGCGACAAAGATAGAGCTTGTAAACATCAGCGCAGGGAAACCTATCAGGACAATTGTCAGGAGTCCAAATATGATTGTCAGCGCGTATGTCTTCAGTATCATGACAATATAATCTCCAAGGTTCTCTTTCATCGCCTTCAGTACACCGAACTCAAAATAAGCCTCAACTGTCTGCTTTTTTATAAAGTTTACACCAAGCAAAGGTATGATGAAACAGCTAAAGAGGAAATTCACAATCTGCAAAAGATCCTGGCTTAGTATACCGACAATACTGATGATTATCATATACAATATAACAAAAGGCACAAAAGATAGAATTATAAAAACAAAAATTATTTTTAATTAACTATTTTTTCGATTTAGATGATGATATATCCACAAGTGTGTCGTGTATTCTAAAGATTACAATTACAAATTCACACATTAATCTCCACCATAAATTTCCAAAAATAATAACAGCCAAACCAAGAAGTATCTCATCCGTAAACATCAGACCTATACCACTAAGTGTGATTATGATGACATTCAAAATATATAAAATTTTAATTAGTGGTGATGTTATTAATTTTTTAAATTCAAGAAAATCATTCATATACATTATATTGTATTCTTGACTATTTATAGTTTTACCTAAGCGGGGTCTGCAAACTTTTTCCGTGATGACCCAAAATCCAACAACCTCTATTTCTTGTGCAAATAGGTGTTAATGTATGCGTTTTCTCACATAAAATGTCTGTTTTTGATACGTCAAAAAAGTCCATTTTCACGGAAATTATTGGCGTACCCCCTAAGCGTTTACAGTCATCTTCAACTACCTTTTTAATCAAGAGTAATCTATTTTATCTCTACAACTTTTGATTTGCTAAATTCTAAACAACTTGCAAATCCAAAATCATAATTAATTAATTTTCCAGTAAATACAATTGTACTTCCAATATTTGCTTTTAGAAGTTTATCTTTCTCAGTGCTTGGAAAAAATGCTTTAGCAATACAAGAAGTTCTGCCAGAGTTTTGTAAAACAACATATTGTGAAGATAAAGTAGCATCACTGATTCTATCTGCTCTAATTGATGTTTTGATAGTCTTTCCTTCATATTTAGTTTCATATAAATTTTCTTTTTGAATGTCACTTAAATCTGAATAAGCACCAAAAGAGGAATATAATTCATCAATAGTAACTTCTATTGGTATTATTTCTTGTTGTGTAATTGTATTTTGTGTTGGTTCAGAACCAGAGAAGATAGCAAGTACTAACAGTAAACAAATGGCAACAATATGAATCGTTTTATTTTCAGGAAATTTCCATTTAATGTTTTCAAATTTATAGGATTTCATTATAAGTATTAAATCAATTAAATACCAAAAACCAAAACCTCCAACAGTTATAAGTTTAAGTATTCCAGTTTTGGTTTTCCCCATAAAAAATCTATCAACACCAAAAAAACCTAGAAAAAATGATAACCACAATGTTGAAGCCCAACTGACTTCTTTAATTTTCTCTTTTGACATTTTGAATCCCTTAATTATAGTTTAATATTTATAGATTAAATATAGAACTATTTAATACTATCACCGAGAAATTCACGGGTTTTTAACGCTTTCTTAAAACTTAGTGATTCCATAATAGCACCTACACACACATTGATTTTCAGACTATTTATAGCTTTTATCTATTTTTTGCCGATAAAATACAAAGAAATTACAAACATCAAAGCAGGTATTATAAAATAATCCATCGCAATCACACCGCCAAACAGCAATGCCTGCTTCATCATCAATATCTCTGTATTAAGAAGCATGACATCAGATATCATCCTGACAAGGAAAGGCATAAGATCAACAGGATAAAACATGCCGGATAAAAATAGCAGAGGCAAAGTAATAATAAGAGATATAAGCACAGCAACACCCTCGCTATCACTCAGAAGCCCGATTATAATACCGGCAAAAGTGTTCACAAGACTGATAAACAGCAGTGCCTTTACAAGTAAGACAAGACTCAGATCATAACCTGCGCCAAACACAGAGAACAGCAGAAACAGCACTGCAAACTGCACAACAGATACAAAGGAAAAAAACACAGCTTTTGACAATATATATGTCGCAAACGAGCTGTTGCTCACCCTTATCCTTGCAAATAGCTGCGTCTTCCTGTCATATATAACTCCTGTGGAGCACAGCATAAGAATCAAAAACAGATTCAGCACAGCAAACAAAGGTGCAATGCCCACTTCCTTGATACTGAATTCCTCATATATTCCTTTTTTTCCGACAGATACCGGGTTTGAAAGATATGCAGGATCTATATTTTCCATCCTGCCAAGTTCTTCATCAACTTCAGACAGTTTAATCTTAAGATTAGAAAAGCCACCCACATGCTCTGCAACTTCAAGAGCGATGCCTGTCTTCTCCTTTGCATCACCACTCTGCTGCTTTATTTCACTGCCCACAGCATACACAAGCGCATTCTTGAATGGCTGCAGTGCCAGGTCAAACTTCCATTCAACAAGACTGCTCACAGATGGTTCACTGTTGTCATAATATACATCAATGTTTGCCTGCTGCAGGTTGTCAAGCCTTTCCGTAAACCCTTTCCCAATTACGATACCAAACAAAAATTCCCGTCTGCGTAAAGATTCCTGAAGCTCATAAGTGCAGTTATCACCGGACCCATATACAATATCAAAATCACCTATACTTCCAAGAATGTTTCGTGTCGCAGAAGTATTGTCATAATCGCAGACAATTACAGGGATTGATGTTGCCGAACCTCCAAGCATGAATATGTAGATAAGCCCAAGTATGACAGGCAGTGCCATAGACAGGTAAAGATACTTCTTCTTCCGGAAGAGAAGCTTGTATTCTCTTGTCAAAAACCCGATAAAGCTCTGAGGCATGATATACATTTTCTTCAGGATCCGTGCACTCTTTCCTATCATACTGATTTCACCTTCAGGAAAAGCTCATCTAAAGTAGGCTCCCTAAACCCTGTCTCTTCATATTTGATATCATTCTTTTCAAGAAATTTCAAAAAATAATTTTTCTGCCCCGCACTCTCCACGGAAAACATCTTGTATGACCCGAAACTGTCAAGAAGCGATATATTATGTTCAACGCAATAGTTGGCAATATCATACTTATGCCTCTTGTTAAGACTTCCCATCTTCATCTCCAGGACAAAATGTGTCTTTAGCTTCCTGCAGATATCTTTAAGCTTGCCGTCAGCAAACACCCTGCCCCTGTGCAGAAGAACAATCCTGTCTGAATGAATCTCTGCTTCAGTAAGCATATGCGTAGTGATGACAACTGTCTTTCTCCTGTTTCTCTGGTGTTCAAGAAAATGCCACAGAAGTTTTCTGTTATAGAAATCCAGGCCGACAAACGGCTCATCAAGAATCATCACCTTAGGCTTATGCAGAAAAGACACAACAATGTTTAGTCTCACTTTCTGCCCGCCCGACAGTTCAGCAGGATTTGCTGATAAAGGAACATCAAGTTCCATAATCTTCATAAGCTCTTTGCCTGACTCAATAGACCTTGACCTTGAAAGCCCATATAAGCTTCCGAAAAAAACAATATTGTCTTCAATATTAAGATCAGGGACAATAGAGATCTCCTGCGGCACAAAACCGATATCTTCACGCGCAAGAACCTTGCCATATCCATTTATTGCAACCTTACCGGAATATCCCCCTGTAAGCGACCCGGATAATATGTTCAAAAATGTAGACTTTCCTTCACCAGACCGTCCCACAATAGCGATTATCTGGCTTGTACGCGCAGTAAAACTGAAATTTCTAAGAATCTTCTTCTTATCATACGAAAAATTGATTTTCCTGGCTGACACCGGGTTCTTCTTCTTAGGAAACAGGTATTTGTGCACAGTCTCCTTTAATCCTGACTTGATTCTCTTGCCTGCCATTTTCATCTCCGCTAAATATACTCTTTAAGATGAATCTTTTAAACCTTTCTATTTGTTACCACTTTTAAGATAAGAATGAACCAAATAAACAAAACAAACCTATATATCCTCAAAAACATCAAATAACACTATGGAATCTTATGAAATTGTGATTGTCGGTGCAGGTCCTGCAGGTCTTAAATGCGCAGAAGTCCTTGCAGAAGCAGGAAAAGAAGTCCTTGTGCTTGAAAAAAATGAAGTGATAGGCCCTAAAGTCTGTGCTGGTTGTCTCACAGCCAAAGATTTCACTCTTGGGATATCAAAAAATATAGGCAAAAGCTTCAAAGAAATATTTGTGCATACTCCCCACAGGACCACAATTATGGAAACCGGTGAAACTATTATCACAACAACAGACAGAAAAGAATTAGGTCAACTGATGCTAAAACAAGCCAAAAGAGCAGGCGCAGTAATAAAGACGAAAATCAAGGTCTCAGAAATAAAAAAAGACTCAATCATAGCAAATAATAAAGAGATCAGATTCAAATACCTTATAGGTGCTGACGGCAGTTCATCAATGGTCCGAAGGTCACTGGGCCTGAAAACAAAAGAGATTGATATTGCAATACAATATATAATCCCAAAAGTCTATAAACGTCTGGAACTCTTCTTTGATGCAGATTTATTTGCTTCCGGATTTGCATGGATTCTTCCAAACAAGAAATTTACATCAATTGGAGCCTGTGTGGATCCAAGATATCTTAATGCAAAAGATCTTAGGGTCAACTTCAATAAATGGCTGAAGAAAAAAAAGATAGATGTTTCCAAAGCAAGATTTGAAGCTGCACCAATCAATTACAATTATGAGGGTTATAAATTCAAAAATAAATACCTGATTGGAGATGCAGCAGGGTTTGCATCAGGATTGACAGGTGAAGGGATATATTTTGCGATTCTCTCCGGAAAAGAAGTGGCAGAACAGATAATCAATAAGAAATATAAGCCTAAAGGTATTGAAAAAATTCTCAGAATAAAGAGCCATCATGAAGCTTTGCTGAAACTTTTTGAATTCAGTAAGCCTTTAAGTGCCATTGAACATGAGACTTTGGCAATCTTATTGAAAAGCAAATTGATTGATAAGGAAGTTGTAGATATATTTGGATAATATAAATCTCATATTTATATATCTGTCAAAGCTTCAACTACAATAAGAAAATAATCTTTGACAGGCATCAGAAGATTGTCTGTGTTTTGCCCTCATTAATCTCTACTTTTTCCCCAACCAGCCCATCAATTCCTGATAAGCAAGAATCTTGCTGTGCTGTTTCCCGAACCATTTGCAGTAAAACGAATTTATCGGAGCTATAACACCTTTCTCACCCTGCGACACAGCAACAGCGCCAAGCCGTACCATGTCTACAAGCATCCCTGCCGCTGCCGGACTGTCATTGATTCTCCCGCAGATGAATATCTCATCTTCAGCTCCGTTGAAGAGTTTCATAGGAAAATGCATGAACACAGCTTTCTTATCTCCCAAAGGCGCAAGATAGCCGTGCGGTTTTATATCAGAAGGCAGGTCATAGCCAAGTATGTCCTGTGCGCATCCTGTCTTTGTCACCTTCTTGCTCTCATTTCTTTTCTCATCCTGCAGCCTGTAAAAGTCCATGTTGCCGCCCCAGTTGGCTCCTACGGCACTCAGGATCTTTCTGTTTATCTCCTTGTAATGCTCCATAAGGTCTGAAAGCATCCTGGACTGGCCGGAACTGATATCATCTCCGATAAGGACTGAACTGCTCGCCTCTGCAAGCTCAACAAACACAGGACTGTTGGCAACCTTGCTAGGTATACCGTTGATATGCACAATACCCCTATCTCTTTTTCTCGCAGCAGAAAACGCGCAGTAAGCATAAAACATAGATGCGGTTATCTTATCCTTTTGATTATCTTTTATGATTTTCTCAAGCTCGTCAACCGAATCCACATCTACAATAGGCTCCGTCGCAGTGATTGTAATCGTGCAGTCAAGATTAAGCTCTATTATCTTTTCTGTAATCTCTTTGGCGCACTCTTCAAGGCTTTTGTCATGGTCCAGCCCTTCGCCTTCAAAAGGCATGCCTTCGGTTGAATTAAGATTGATGCCTTTAAAGATTTTTATCTTCTCAAACGCTTTCATATCCTTGAGTTCAGGATACATTTGTATGGCTGAAGATAAAGTCTTGCCTGTCTTTCTCTTGTCAACATCAAATCCGCATACAACTTCAATATCTTCAACCTTATGTTGTGGGATCTTGTTCTCAAGAGGAATGCCTGTAAGGTCTATCTCTCCTGCCTTAATCCTCTCAAGGCCGCATGCAAATGTTGATGCGACATAACCGAAACCGAAAAAACCAATCTTTAATCCTGCCATCTGTATCACATTATTAGACTTATTAAAATTTGTTACAATATAATATAAATATATATCATATGTTTGTTATATTTTTGCACTGTACAGTTAAATAAAATTTTAGTTTTTTTATCCAGAAATTAATTTTTTCTCCATCGCGTCGTAATCTCCAAAATGCTTATACCCTCTTCTGCTATAGAAATCAATTGATTCATTGTCTTTTTCCACATAGATGCCAACAGTCTCTACGCCTCTGTCTCTAAGATTTTCCTCAGATTTATCCATCAATGCGGTACCAATACCTTTTTCTCTATATTCCGGATGAACACATAACCGAAATATAGAACTCATCCATGGATCATACACAAAAAATATTGAGCCAATAACCCTATTATTTTCCTTCGCAATTATAATTGATTCTGGATCCTGTTCTGTTTTCCTATTTATGATTTCTCTCTTGTCAAGATAATCCACGAACAATCCGGTCTTTTCCAATAATTCTTTCAATCCTTGATAATCATCATCAGAGTAATATACTAACTCCATATGTCTGGTTGTTGTTAAATTTTTATAAAACATATCTATTCGTAATTTTACTTATAAATCAACTGCACATATTGCCCAAAAATTCAAAATCAAAGATAAGATATATAAATCTAATCATCGTAATCTTTTACATGGAAGTTCTCTCTCTTGAAATAATAATTGATGATAAGCGCGCATCGCTTGATGCCCTATTGAAAAAGGCGGAAAACATAGATTCCTTTGAGATTGAGGATCTTGACAAGACTGATGAGCGCAAGTCTGTCGTGATATTCTTCAAGGAGCCGATAAACATAAATTATATCAACAGTTTTCTTATCTCTGTTCTTGGCGAGCACAAGGCAAAGGTTATTGAATGATTTTATAAAGTCTCCAATCCTTCTTTAGTTTTGAAAATCATATTATAAGAAAAAAGTATGTAAAAAAAGAAAAATAAAAAAGAGGTTCTCACCTCTTCTTTTTCTTGTATCTATGGGCGAAATCCTTTGACATCTCAGCAACAGTGTCTTTGAGACCAAGACCCAGAGCAATCGCAAGACCTACACATATTGACCCTACTATAAGGACAAGTATTGTGTTTATAAGCGTGGTATCAATCCCCAGTGCAGGCAGTGCAGTAGCAATACCAACATATATGATGAGGAAGAACACTATGTCACCTATAAGTTTCGTGTAGACATCTTTCTCTCCGATGACTGCAGTCTTTATGAAATATCCGAGTATGTATGCAGCAATCAGAAGGACCGCGGCGCTTACAACACCAGGTATGAATGCTATCACTCCGTCAATTATGCTTATTATTATCTGGACCTGTAGGAAATCAGCCGCCTGGCTCAGCGCGACAAGATATATTATCCATTTTGCCGCAACTGCTGTGATATCGCTGATCTTGACATCCAGCTGCTTGCTCTTGAGCTTTGTGTCAACACCCGCACGCACCATGATCTTGCGCACAATCTTGTACACAACAACACCCGCGATGTACCCCAAGACAAGCACAACGATTGCAAGTGCAAGATTGGGTATCCCCTCGACAAAAGTGTCAAGTACCTGTGAATATATGTCTCCTATTGTGGCCATAAATGTATCACCAATCAATATTTGTGGCGGGTTGTTTATATTTGTGCCCCCTTTTGCAGGAAAGAGATAAGAATAAAAAGCATAGGTCTGCCTAAATGGTGCATAAGATATTGTATATATAGAATCTTTCTGATTTTTCCAGCAATATATCTGACACTATATTCAATCATGACTCTTTAAGAAATAGGCAGTTCAGGAACTCAGAACTGCTTGTTCTTTATGATCTTTATCATGTATCCTGCCATCTTGTTCCTTATGCTCTTGCTTTCAACAACATCCTTAGTTTTTATAGCTTCCTTGTTCTTGTTGAAATCTGTTGAGAACTCTTCAGGACTCTGCTCGTAGATACGCCTTGCGCCTCTCTTTATGAACGTGTGTTTTATCTTTCCCATTTTTGTCACCCTTTTTTGCAAAGACATTTAAAGATAAACTTTTATAAAACTTTGTGTAACTAAGGTGTATATTCTATGGATGCATATATTTCGCTGACCCCAATAGGACTTTTTGCCCATGATAAAAATGGGTCTCAGTTAGATTCAATAATATTCTCAGATCGGAAAAAATCCAAAGATGCCTTCATAAAAGCTATGGGTCGAAAGGTCACTGCTGAGGAAAAAGATCTTATAAAAAAAATAGGAACAAAAGCAGATATCATCTTTGAGCAATCAAAAGAAGGCTACAGGGATGAATTTCCTAACATATCAGGAAACATTGTCAGGGAGAACCTTCCAAAGCTTGCTGTATCAGTAGGTTTCTGCAAAAACGCTTCCGAATATTATAGTTATCTTCATGAACTGAACACAAGTATGACAAGAGATGCAATAAAAGCAGCAGCCACAGAAGACCGACTTGTGATCCACGCAATAAATACGGCGGATGAGCTTGAATCTACAGCTAACACATTATCTATACGGCTCAAGGAATGGTATGCTCTCTATTATCCGGAACTTGTAGAAGATGTAAGATCAAACGAGAAGCTTGCCTCAATGATAGCACAAAACGCGATAAGAAATGATACATCCGAAAATAATACGCAGAAGAGCATGGGTGGTGATTATTCAGAATCTGATGTTTCAGAGATGCAGAGATTTGCTGCCATGATAGACAAGATGTATTCTCACAGGAAAGCACTTGAAGCTTACATAAAAGAGAAATCTGGACAGATAATGCCCAATGCCTGTCTGCTGATAAGTCCTATGCTTGCAGCCAGGATACTTGCAGATGCTGGATCCCTTGAAAAGATATCAAAGATGCCGTCATCAAGGATACAGGTAATGGGTGCTGAAAAGGCGCTATTCAGGCATATGCAGGGACAGGGTCCGTCACCTAAGCACGGTCTGATATTCCAGTCTCCTCTGGTTAACCAGGCTCAGAAGAAGATAAGGGGTAAGATATCAAGGATTCTCGCCAGCAAGCTTTCAATTGCCTTTAAGATGGATTATTTCGATAAGAAACTGACAGGCGGAAATAAGCTGAAAGAAGACCTTGACAAAAGGCTCAATAACCTTAAAGGATGATTATTATGAAAAGCTTGATGGATGGCATATACAGGTTAGGGAAGGATTTTGCTACCTTAAGTATGGTGCCTAAGACAAAAGTCTACGACGAAAAGACACTCCAGAAAGGAAAAGATGAATATCGCCTCTGGGATCCGAAGAAGAGTAAGCTTGGAGCTGCCCTTAGGATGGGTCTGAAAGAGACAGGCATTTTTGAGGGTGCGAAAGTCCTCTATCTTGGTGTTGCAAGCGGCACTACAGCAAGTCACATATCAGATATAGTAGGTCCGTCAGGCGCCATATATGGTGTCGAGTTCTCGGCAAGGTCTATAAGAGATCTTCTTTCAGTATCAAAGAAAAGAACAAATATAATCCCTGTTCTTGCTGATGCAAGAATGCCTCAGTTATTCGCGCCAAGAGTGGAAAAGGTCCATATTCTGTACCAGGACATAGCTCAGAAAGATCAGAGTGAGATATTTATAAGGAATGCAGACACCTTCCTGAAGAAAGGCGGTGTCGCAATGATAGCTATCAAGGCAAGAAGTATTGATGTGACAGAGAACCCTAACAAGATTTTCGCCCAGGAAAAGCAGAAGCTCTTAAAGAAATTCAATATAATCCAGCAGATCAACCTCGGCTATTTCGAGAAGGATCATGCTTTTTTCTTATGTAGATTGAAGTGATAAATCTAAAAACTATCCCAGATTGATACCTCTTTCTCTAATATGTTATAATTGTCAATCAATAATTGCCTTCTTTCAGGTATGATATCTTCCTGGTTGTCCCATAATATTTCCATAACACTTTTGGATGTCAAAGGATAACAGACACAGATACCTGCATTTTCCAATACCTCTACAGCTGCAGGATCATTGACGATGAACACTGCTGCCTCTTCAATAAAGAAATTTTCTCCAAGCTCCAAAGATTCATCATAGACTTTTGCAGAATTGTTGTATATGTCCAGTGCTTCTATTATGCTTTTGCCGCTGCTTGTGACATTATCAATAATGACCATCCTGTCATATTTCTCAATTATTCCAATCAAAGGCGAACCATTGCCATGCAGTTTTGTTTTTGCAACTTTCGGGTCACTCAATGATCTGACCTCTTTTGCCGCTTTCAGCATACCTTTTTTTCCCAGGAATTCCGCAACATCCATATATTTCTGGTATTCACATCTGTATCTTACATTAGGCACTCTATGACGCTCATACATAACATCTGCAATTGTTGTGGATGCCTCAGGCACAGCTGCGATTTTTTTTGGCTTTCCAAAGTTTTCCAAGATACAGTCATGAAGCACATCTACACATTCATCTATAAGTTCTACATCATTGTTCAACTCAGTTTTAAGCAATGTCTTGTAATGCTTCACAGAATCTTTCCATTGCGTGCCTTCAGGAAATATGTCAATCTCTTTTACATTATATAGATCCACAACAATCTTTTCAAGATAACCCATGTCAACCATATCTCTTCCTCTCAATTCCTTTTTATTATTGGCCTCAACAATTTATAATCTTATTCATATTCACAGTTTAACAATAGATATTCATACTTCTTATCTTTCACAGCTCTGTACAGCCCTTCAAATAGTCCTAAAACTTTATCTTCATAAAGACACATCTTCTCACGTGCATACCCGTCTGCAGCAATAAGCAAAAAACCTGCTGATATAGCTAGACTGCCTTCTAAAACACTCTTGGATTCAGGGTATGGTTCAGATATGACGCACCCTAAAGCAATCATAAATGGTACAGCTGAAAGCAAAAGCCCACCTCTGTATTCGACAAAGCTGGTAAGTATGCATCCTGCTTCAGGCACATACCATCCCTTGCTCTTCTCCTCAATATAAGACATCGCTTTGGATGGCAGAAGGCCAAGAGGGATAAGAGGTATATTGATGCAGACCTTCAGTAAGTCTGCCGCATATTCCGCACTGTTCTCTTTTATGTCGTTATACAGCCAGTCTTTAAGACTTACTATCTTATCACCTCCTTAAATGTTCATCCATACCTCTTACCTCACAACCTTTTGCTCTGCCTATAGCTCACGCTACATATCTGAATTCACCCCTGGATTCAGTGGAAGGATATAAGAATCCTTTCAATTTATTATTTGTTTTTCCAATATATATAGTTTTCTCTTTTAGTAACAAAAATATAACCCTCCAATATATATCAATATAGAAATTATACATAAAGGTTAATTATATAAACAATAAGTGCTAATATTTATCTATGGGTTACAAGGATGTCATAAGATCTGCGATGATATCAAACGATGCTTTTGTGGAGTCTCTCAAGAAGGATATGGATTCTACAGGTGTATCTATAAAGAAGATATCAGAGATATCAAATGTCCCTGTATCTACCCTGTACAAGATAATGTCTGGCGAGAGGAGCGACCCTCAGCTGTCAACATTCAGGCAGATAATATTTGCATTAAGAAAGATGGAAGGGAAGGATGTCTACAATAATATGGTCGCAATTGTCGCTTCTACAGCAGTCATAGACAACTTCACAAAACCAAATCTTGAGGGTGTACACATAAAAGGATACATAGCTGCATCTTACGAGGAAGTCATAGTCGCTTCGGTAAGGGCAGAAAAGGACGGCGCGAAAGCTATAGTATGTGCACCTATAATGGCGGGACTGATAGAGAAGCTGATCAACATCCCGGTCGTCGGCCTGAAGCCGTCAGAGGTTGAGATAGAGTCTGCTCTTGATATAGCGATAAAAAAAGCAGGAAACTAAGATTAAATTATAGTTGATATAGTTACAAAATACACAAATTTAATCAAAAATCACTAATACAATTTCTCGATAATCATATTATATTCATGGCAGAACTTATCATCCCGCCAAATATCACGCTGACAATAGAAAGCACAATTACATACATTATTACACCTATCAGAACAACCTGCCAGATGAGATCATTCTGTTTGACAGGGTCATCTCCCTCATTTATTTTTGTTATGAATATTGAAAGGAGTATCAGTATCTCAATCACATAGATGCCGACAACAAGCTGAAGAACCCATGGTGGTGTTGCAGCATCAATTGATATCATGCTCTCGATAGGGTTTGATCCTGCAAGGGCGGCCGTGTTCAAGTCATCCATCTTTGCCTGTATATTCATCATCATCGTCATGATTATCTGGGCTGTGGAGACGACCACTCCTGTTATAATAGGTACAAGGATAAATGCCTGAAATTTCATAGAGCTTGTTGTTTCGGAAAGTATGTCATCAATCTTCTCCTGTGTCGTTCTTATGTTGCGCAGGTATTCAGATATGATAAGCATCGTCATGGCTGTGGCTTTTGTCCCTTTTTCAACAGCTTCGCTTATTGACTGCATTACTGTCTTTATCAGCTTTGACGGGTAATAGAAAAGTGCGCCGTATTTAGGGTCAAAAAGTGACTGGTGGAATGTCATGTTCAGCTGGCTCATATTTTTGACAGTTACCCTCAATAGCCCTGATATTTCAAGGTCTGCAGTGTCTTCTTGAGCTTTTGATAGCGATAGCTCAAGCGGTATGCCTCCTGCAAGCCTGTTTCCTAGTGCGAAAAGCGCAGACTCAA
>JAGLUQ010000080.1 GCA_023134675.1 Candidatus Aenigmatarchaeota archaeon
ATTTCTGTTTCATGCCGCTTTTTTGACATCAAAAGGCAGCCGGTGTATCTGTCCCTGAATCCTTTTTGTTAGTTCCAGATTCGCGAATGCATCTACATCTAAAGTGTCTTTTGACATCCAATCATCAAGCTGTTCAAAAAGAATCTCGTCTGCTCCCGGTTCAAACAAATCAAGGATTGTTGTGTAAGTGCAGACATAATCTTGAGGGTTTTTGCGGATTATCCTTTTTGCGTCTGTTTTTGCTTTTTTTAGCATTCTGAAAAATACTGTTTCTTGACTAGCTATATACCGTTCAAAATGGTCTGTAAATATATTAACCTGACCATTGCTTTCTGTCAAAGGTCTTGAGCCATCAAATCTATTGTGGTTTGCTATAACAAGTTCTTTAAGCACAGGGAAAAAATTGTTCAACTGGATATGAATCTTAAATTGATCTTTACCTGCATCACCAAACGGCTGTGAATATAAATATTCATAAGAAAGATCTGACTGGCTTATCTGTTTTGAACTGTGCGCATGAAGATAACCGATAATGTCAAGACCTTCAAGTTCCTCAAATTCCTTATCCAACTCTTCATTTTCCTGCCCATCAAATACACCTTTCCTAAATGCCCAATGACCGAAAGTTCCATAAGGTCTGGGATATTCAAAGATTGGGACGGGTTTAAAGCCGGTAATATCAATATTATCCTCATTAACTTCACCAACCAAGAAATAGTTATATTGCGATGGGAACTTATCTATTGCTGATGAAACCAGTTTGTTAAATGTAACTTTATCAAAATAGACTTTTGGCGTCTCTTTTTCTCCGACATCCATAAGCATATCTATCGGTGTCTGTTTTGAGATACTATCCAGATAAAGCAAAAAGCAGTCAGGATGCATGAAATCCTTGTCACCTTCATTCTTATGAGCAATAAGTCCGGGATTCTGGCAATAAGGACAATCAAAAGGTGTTATATGCCGAATTAATCTTTTTTCATAAAGAGTTCTTGCCGTATCAAATTGTTCTTGTGTATAAGTCATAAGACTTTATCTAAAAAAAAGAAATAATATAAAAATATCGTTTTTTTGTTTGTAAAAGAGAGAATCAGGGTGTTAATCTACATCAAAACTCTTTCAGCGGCTTAATCTTATACATTTTCAAAACCTGCGCCTTGAAAGGCAAAGACACGACAGGCATGGTATTGTTAAACAATTCATATATCAGTTCAGGCACTTCAAGAAAATTATTGTTGGATCCTGCATCATAAACATTCATGGAAACAACACTACTGCTATCTCTTACTTTCATCAGAACAGGAATTTCTTCAGCTAAGGGTATAATCTCTCCAGGTATAACATTATGCTGCAATTCAAGACACTGATTGAATAAATCAGTACCAAGGTTTGGCCTGTCATTATAAGATGACTTTACCATAAGATTGAAATGGTATTCACCACCTACAGAAACGGGAAGGAGAGTAGAAGAATACATAATATCACCACAAACCATAAATCAACCATAATTATATCTTACGGAGTAAGTCTTTTTGGGTCTCTCGGGAACAGGCATGCTTCTCTTATGTTTTCCCTTGCTGTCAGGAGCATTGTTATCCTTTCAAGACCTATTGACCACCCTGCATGAGGAGGTGCACCGTACCTGAAAGTGTCAATGTAAAACTTGAAGTTCTCAGGATCCATACCTTTTGCCTTGAGGCGCTTTATCAGAAGCTCAGGTATATGAATACGCTGGGCTCCGGACAGGAGCTCTACACCCCTGAACATGAGGTCAAAGGCGCGGCATATTTTCGGATCTTTTTCATCAGGCATTGAATAGAATGCTCTTATGTCTGTGGGCCATTCAGTTATGTAGAATGGCTCATCCCAGCCGACAAGTTCGCAGATTTTTTTCTCTGCAGGAGTTGAGAGATCTTCGCCCCATTTAATCTTCATCCCTTCTTTTTCAAGTCTTTTGAGTACATCTGTATATGTTATTTTTTTCAGAGGGAGCTTAGGTATCTTGAAATCTGTGCCAAGAAGCTTTAGCTGGCTTTCGCATGTTTTTTTTACATCGCTGAATATGTTGAATGTGACGTCATCAAGGATATCCATCGCTTCAACGTCTGTGGCAAAACCCATCTCAATGTCCATCTGCCTGGCTTCAGAAAGGTGCCTTACTGTGTTTGATTTCTCAGCCCTCCAGACAGGAGTTATCATGCTGACTTTTTCCATACCGCCCATGACTGCCATCTGCTTGTATATCTGCGGGCTCTGAGCAAGGAATGCTTCCTTATTGTAATATGGAATGGGGAACAGTTCTGCTCCGCCTTCAGATGATGCAGCTATGACTCCTGGAGGTGTTATCTCTATGAATTCCTTGTCTTCAAGGGTTTTTCGGAAAGATCTTATTATCTGATTTTGGATAGTGAAAATTGCTCTTACCTCAGGCCTTCTCAGGTCAAGGAACCTGTTGTCAAGGCGGGTGTCAAGGTCTGAGTTCACCTTGCCTGTGGACTCAAGAGGCAATGGAGATTCTGATTCAGATATGATTGTTATTTTTGTAGGCTTTACTTCCATTCCGTTTGGCGCTCTATCATTCTTCTCTGCCTTGCCTTCTACTTCTATCACGAACTCTTTGCCTATGTCTTTTACTTCTTTCACTATCTTGTCGTCTGTCTCACCGGTCTTTGCTGTGACCTGGACAAGACCGTGCATGTCACGGACTATAAGAAATATCAATTTGCCGAAGTCCCTTATCTCATGAACCCAGCCTGCGAGTTTTACATTGTCGCCAACTTTCAAGTCTTTGGAATATGCGCGTTCCATTGCAATCAACTGATAATTGTTAGGATTAAGTTTTTAAATGTTGGGGATGTTTTTGGGAAAAATATTAAACATAAAAAATAGTATTAAATATCTTTCTGTTGAACTATGAATATGTGTGGCATTGGTGCGATTGTGCCGAAAAATATAGATTCTACTTACATAAATAATATATCTACGACTGCAAAGGACATCCATCTTGCCCTTACAGAGAGAGGCACATCAAGTTGTGGCCTAACTGTTATTGAAAATGAGCAAGATCCACAGTCATTACGCAGGATGAGGTATGGAGGTCATTTTGCTGATGCAACAGCAATGCAAAAATTCTATGAAGTTCTCAATAGACCTCAAAAATTATTAGCTCAGACAAGATTCACGACAAACGGTGAGGACAGCCTGCTAAATGCACAACCAATTATCGTATATACTGATGACAATGATGAAAGTATAAATGTATTCAATGGATCTAATATACATCCCCCTTATGCAAAAGATAGTTTTGAGGGAAACAATGTCTTATGCCTTGCACATAATGGGGAGATACGGATTCCAAAAAAAGATAAGATCTTTTCTGAAAGGGATTATTTTTTTGATGACTCTGAAAACCAGTCAGACAGCATGCTTCTTGCAGCTTATCTGTTGTCAGGTCTGATGGAAAATGAGGGCGATTTAGCAAAGACAATGAAAGATGCGAGAAATGATGTGAGTGGTACCTATTCTATAATTGCTGACACGAATGTTGATGGATTTGAAGGTCTTTTTGCTTATCGATGCGGCAGACGACCGCTTGCCATCGCTGAGACTGATGAATTTTTTGCGTTTGCATCAGAGACAGGACATCTTGTCAGTTCAGGAATAGAGGATGAATATGTAAAAACGATAGAACCTGGTGTGCTGCATACATTAATATATGAAAATGATTTAATCTCACACAAGACAAAGAAAATCACAGACAAACCGAGTCTACACTGCTTTTTTGAAGGGCCTGTATATCTCCAAAATCATTTAAGTGTCTGTGATTCTCTTCCGCCGCAGATGTTTGATCCAAGTTTTATTGAGGTCTTGAAGGAAAAACTTAAGATTGAAGATTATAACCCTTCTGAAGATGCTATCAATAAATCTCAAAAGAACCATCCGTGCATGACTGCAAGAGAGCTTATCGGACAGTGGCTTTTCAGGCTCAGAGGTGATGAAATTCCTGAAGCGTATTCAACTATTGCCGGTGTACCACGAAGCGGTCTTTCTGTAGCAGATGGTTTTTCAATGGAGTCTATAATTCAAGAAGTCCCTATAATAAAGCGAGAACTTATCACTGCCATTGAATTACGGCGTGATTTTTTGAATGACCAAAAAGAAAGAGAAAAGACAAGACCAAAAAAACTTGAATATAGAGATATGCCAGATTATCTTATATTAGGTGAAGACAGTGTTGTAACCAGTAGAAACATTCTCGATGTCATAGAGAACTGCTATAATAAGGGTGTTGAAAATATTATAGTCATTATCGGATCCCCTCCTATAATGAAGGCGTGCTATGATGGTATAAATATGAAATATGGTCACCAGTTTCCACAGAAACTATATCCTGACGTGTCTGGATCAGAGATATACAACAAGGTTGTAAATAACCTGAATCTGTTTGAGAAGGATGCGGCAAAATATCTTGGTATTGAAAAAGTAATCTATATGCCACTCAAGCCGATTGAGATGCTTCTAGGCCCTGCTTATTCTTACGGATGTGTAGGGAGCAGTGGGTGTAACTGCTGAAGTGATAAGTATGGAAAACAATCTTCCTAAACCAGTCGGGACTGCTGAGGTGATGTATTCGGGAATTATCTTTGATATAATCCACCAGAATATGCAGATTGATGATAAGACAGAAACATATGAAGTGGCCAGGAGATCTCCGGGTGTGCGCATAATGTTTGTCAAGAATGGCATGATGCTGATAGCAAGAGAATACAGGGCTGAGATTAGCGGGTGGGATTACAGGCTTCCAGGAGGCAAGGTCTTTGATTCGCTCCGTGAATACAAAGAATATATTGACAGCGGAGATGAGATAATAGACTATGCACTGAAAGCTGTTGAGAACGAAGGCAGGGAAGAGGCCGGGCTTGTGGCTGATAATATAGAATATTTCTCTAAATCCAGTTCCGGTGGAAGGACAGTCAACTGGGATCTGTATTATTTTGTTGTTGACAGGTTCCATGAGAATGAGGGCGGACAGATGCTTGAACCTGGCGAGAACATTACCTGCGAATGGATGGGCTTTGATGATGTCAAGAGGCTGTGCCTGGACGGGTCAATACAGGAGGACAGGACTGTTGCCAATATACTTAGATATATTTTGCCAAGGAT
>JAGLUQ010000081.1 GCA_023134675.1 Candidatus Aenigmatarchaeota archaeon
GGGATAGGGATAACAAACACTATGTATACATCTGTTGTTGAGCGGACACGGGAGATAGGCATAATGAAGTCTGTGGGTGCAAAGAACGGCGACATAATATCTATATTTCTTATGGAGTCTGCTATGCTTGGATTTTTTGGAGGCATATTGGGCATAGTCATCGGGCTTTCGGTAAGCAAGGCAGTTGAGATTATGGCTGTATCTGCAGGAGTCAATGTGCTTAAAGCTTATTTCGGCTTTGAGCTTGTTGCAGGAGCGCTTATCTTTTCGATGGTCGTGGGTACGATATCCGGAGTTCTCCCGGCCAGGAGCGCGGCCAAGATGAACCCTGTTGATGCGTTGAGGAGTGTGTTATAGATGATTTCAGATTATTTTTCATATGCATTCAAGAATTTGAAACACCGCAGGGTCAGGACATGGCTTACGATGATAGGCATTGTTATAGGCATTGCTGCGGTCGTGTCTATAATCTCTTTAGGGCAAGGTCTTGAGAATATGATTATCGGGCAGTTTGAAGATATGGGTGCAGACAAGATAACTATTATGCCGGGAAGCAGTATTTTTAGTGCCGGCATGGCGACAATCCCTCTTACCCAGAAAGATTATGATGTGATAAAGCGGACAAGAGGGATTGCAGATGTTGCGGGAATGGTCTATTCATCGACAAGAGTGGAATACAAAGATGAGTCTGAATATACATTCATAATAGGGCTGCCTTTAGATCCCGGCTCAAAAAGAATATTTGACAGCATGCAGAACTTTAAGCTTGATTATGGCAGGGATCTGAAAGACGGTGACGGGAATGTTATTGTGGTCGGATCTTCTGTAGCAAAAGATGACAAGATTTTTGAAAGAGGTGTAGCTTTAGGCAGCAAGATTACTATCAATGGTGTTGATTTTAAGGTCATAGGCGTTCTGAAAACTTTAGGGAATGAACAGGATGACAGGTCTGTCTATATAAATATAGAGCGTGCAAGAGATATCTTTGATAACAATGATGAATATGACATGCTTTTTGCTCAGGCAAAACAGGGATTTGATGTAAGCGAGGTTGCAGAGGATCTAGAGAAAGCTTTGCGGAAATCGCGTGACCTAAAAGAAGGAGAGGAAGATTTTAATGTACAGACAACAGAACAGCTTCAGGAGAGTTTCGGCACAATATTTAGCATAGTACAGTGGTTTTTGATAGGCGTTGCGGGCATCTCTATTGTTGTCGGGGGTATCGGCATAATGAATACTATGTATACATCAGTCCTTGAAAGAACTTACGATATAGGCATAATGAAAGCTATCGGCGCAAAGAATTCAGATATACTTATACTTTTTGTTATTGAGGCAGGGACATTGGGTGCGGTCGGTGGGATTATAGGTGTGATAGTTGGTGGCGGTCTCGCAAAGATAATTGAGATTGCTGCTCAAAGTGTGCTTGCGATGGATCTTCTGAAAGCGTATCTTAGTATTGAGCTTATGGCGGGTGCTGTCTTGTTCTCATTTATTGTCGGTATGGCATCAGGCGCGTTTCCGGCAAAACAGGCGGCAAGCATGAAACCTGTTGATGCTTTGAGATATGAGTGAGGAAGAAGTTGTTTGTTTTTGATTATTATTTTTTAAATCTGGTGCATTGAGTGATATCATTTTTTATTACTTGTTTCATATATGATTCTACAAACTGACTATAATTTCCGTTGGCAGATTTCATTATTTTTTTAATAGGTTCTATGCATCTCTTTGAAGCGGATGTGATAAGATAACTGCTGTTTTCGTTTTTTTTATGATAACCATCAATAAATGCATCTAAGTGTGTTTCAAAAGCATATTCCTTATTGTTTATTATAAGATTTTGTGCAAGTATTAAAATTATGCAATCTCTTATTTCTATTATACTGTTTAGCAGGAGGTTTTCATTTTCTTGTTTCCAGAAGTGTTTTGGGTACTGTTTATGGATATTGTTTACATCTATTCTTTGAGCATTAACTCCGTCATATATAAAATTTCCAATGTGTGAATCTTGGAGAATGTATCCATTTGAATGGAATTTATATAATGTGTCTCCTAATGTTTCCATTTCGTTTGTAAAGTCATCTTGAGTGGATATTATTTCTTCGTAATTTTGGCCTTCTATATATTTTGTAACCATTATTTTTACAGGTAATCCTTTATCTATTAATAATAATGGCTGTTCAACAGGCATATTGTCTTGATAAAGTTTTAAGATTGTATTAAATGATTTTTTTGCGTCTTTAAACATTCGGAATATGTATTGGTCACTTTTGTATGTCAACTTTTTTTTATTAGGACGTATGTGTCCGGTTATTTTTGATTCTATGAGTCTTAGAATATCTGCTTTGTACTCTTCTGCTTCTGGCGGAATATACATTTTCATGGTATCTTTTGTTAGCCTGTATCTTTATATTATTGTGTTACTTGGGTGTAGTGTTATGTTTTGTGTCTGGTGCATTTCCTGTTCGGTAGGCGGCAAGCATGAAACCTGTTGATGCATTGAGGTATGAGTGAGGAAGAAGGTTTTTAAGATTTGAATTTCTAATTATTTATATGGGGCATAATCTTATCGAGACTTTGGAAGCTATACATAGAGATTATAATCTGCGTGAGGGCAAAGATGATTATTTTCTGGACAATAATAGCATAGCTGGTTTGCTTGGTCCAGATCTTGGTTTGGATGTTGATGGTTATTTTAATAGATATGGCCTGAAAAATCCCGTTGAATTTGTGGCGAACATGTGGCTTGAATGGATTAAAAATAATTATTCTGAGCGTTTTAGGCTTGATCCTGATAAAAATGAGGAGTATTTCAATAAGGTTAAATATCCAGCTCTTGAGAGAATGGTTGTTCCTGAATGGAAGGAGATGGATACATATGAAGTATTAGAGATGCTGCATGAACAGGAGCTTCCATCTTTCTTGTTGTCCGGGGAACATATCGGATGTGATGATCCTATTTATGGTCAATTGACATTGTTTACGGAAGATCTATTTACAGATTTAATTGAAAAATACCAGGAATATATTAAGGTTTACGGGTCAAGTTTTACTTTCTATTCTTATGGTGTTGAAGATGCAGCATCCATGATCTTTAATTGTTTTGATGAAGGCATAGATTTTAAGGAGGGCTTAAAGATTCTGTCTTCAAACATCAATCAGGGATTTATTGAAAACGGATTATCTGAATCAGACTATCTTTTTTATGCGTATGGTGTTAAGCATTCTTTTGATATTATTTCAGAACATATGAATTATCGGCAGGATAATTTTCAGGAGATGGGGTTAATAAAAAAGATAGTAAAGGTGTTTTCTTGATGTCTGAATGAATCTCAAATAAATCCGCTAAGCATCAATAGACCAAGACCTACCATGAGAATTCCCATCGCAAGTCTCATCCATTTTCTTTCTTTTAGTCTCCAGGAATCTACTGTCTTTGGATCCACACCTTTGTAGATAACTGCAAGTATGACTATTAAGGGCGCTATGAATGCGAGGTTGTAGACGAGAAGATAGGGTATAGCTTCTATCTGTGTCATCTTGCTTGATAGGAGGCCTATTATTGCGAAATAGACGCCGCCTGTGCAGGGCAGCTCAAACAGTGAGACAAGAAATCCGAGAACTACAGCAGATGGGACTGTCGCCTTTTTCGCGTATTCTGATATTATGCCTTTCTTGTTTACAGGTATCTGAAGCGTTATGCCTTTCCCGTACCAGAAGAAGTCTTTTATGTTTATCAGGCCGAATATGATTGCTATAGTTGCGGCTATGTAGAATATGATTTTTGTTATGCCTGCATACTGGACTATTGACAGGAGCCCGAATCCTGCTATGAAATAGGTGACATATACGGCGACTATGTATGCTGTGCCTGTCATGATCATCTTTTTCCTGTTTCCGACCATCATAAGTGTTGCTGCAAGAAATATGAGCACTGCGAATGCGCACGGGTTTATGCCGTCAATGAGACCGCTTGTTATTATCAGTGGCCATGTGAGCTCAAGCTTTTCTTTTTTATCATCAGTTATTGTTATATCTTCTATATTGCTACAGGACAGTATGCAGTTGTAGTCTTCAGGCTCTGCGTTCTTCAGCCTGTCTTCAAGATTCCCTATTATTTCTGTATCGCCCTGATAGTGTGTGTCTCCTATGACTACAAGAGGCACACCTTTTACATCTATGCTGAACTCTCTGCAGGCGGTCTCAAAAAGGGAATAATCATCACCGTTGTGTATCTCATGGTAATGGGCAATCACATCAGGATATTTCTCATTGTCTGCCGCTATCTTTTCGATAAGAGGCTCTACATTTGCGCAATGGGCACAGCCGTTGCTGTAGAAATAATGGATATCTATATGCTCATTGCTGCACTGGAGGCTTTCCTGAGCGTTTATAGGGGATGCTGTGATTGAAAGTGCTAAAATAAGTATCAGAAGACATTTTATAGCTCTCATACAAATCTTATATTAGTTCTGTATATTATTATAAATAACTTACTGTATCTCTCTGTTCTATGGATAGAATTGTTTTCTCTCTTAGGGATGATTTTAATCTTGACAAGATAGTTAGGCATCAGCCGTTCTTTTTCTTCTTTTCCGATAAGGCTGAGAGGTCTGTGAAGGTGAATGGAAAGTTAGTCACCATGTCGTTTTTTCAGGACGGCCAGAGACTTATTGTTGATCTGGATGCAAGGCTGGATAAGGATGAGGTTGGTTTTCTGAAAGAGAGGATATCATATTGTTTAGGCACTATGGAAGACTTTTCCGATCTTTATATGACCTGCAGGGCTGATAGGGTCTTGGGACGGTTTATGGACAAGATAATAGGAAACAGGCTTCTTTCCGCCTTCAGTGATTTTGAGGCTCTTGTGTCTATAATATGCTCGCAGAATGTCAGTTTTGCGCAGTATAAGGCGATGGTTGCGAAGATTGTTGATGCCTATGGCGATGAGAAGGTGTTTCCTGAACCTTGCGATATACTTGCTGATACCAGTCTTCTTAAAAGGTGTGGGGTAGGGTACAGGGCAGAGTATATTGAGAATATAGCGCGGTTTATGAAAGGGAAAAAAGAGGTTGATGATGCTTACAGGCTGTCTTCTGTTAAGGGTATAGGTCCGTATTCTGTTGATATCTTCATGCTTTTTCAGAA
>JAGLUQ010000082.1 GCA_023134675.1 Candidatus Aenigmatarchaeota archaeon
CAAGTTCATTTAAGATTGAAGATAAGGTTTTCTGGATATCATTTAACCTTCCGGTAACCTCCAGAACATCTGCTTTTTCACCGGACTCAAGAGATAAAAGCTTTTTCTCGTGCATTGATATCTTTATCTTGATGTTTGGAAGGGATTTTTGGACTGAACTCAACTGAACCCTTAAATCTTTTAGCTTGCTGCTGAAATCTGTCTCCATCAGCTCAGCGACTTTATCCTGATGTTTCACAAGCTGATTTTTTATAGAAGACACATTTTTCTTAACAGAATCTATCCTCTTTGAAGACTCGCTCTTTTCACCTTCAAGTGTATTGGCAATATCTTCAACAAGACTGCTAAGAGACTCAAACCTCTTGGCAAGTTCTGTCACATCAAGCTTCTCAGATTCCATAATGCTTTTCAGCTGCGTCTCATATGAACTTAACTTGCTCTTAAGAGGAAGCACATTAGCAGACAAGCGCCGGATATCTTTTTCAAGAACTATCGTCTTGCATTCTAAAGCATCAGTAATTGCAGACTTGGCATTCTTAAGCTTCTTTTCAAGATCATCATCACGCAGTTCATCATCTTTTAGCCTGTTCTCGAAAGACTCAATCTTCTGCATCATCCTCAAAAGTTTTGCCGCTTCATTGTGCTCATCTTCAGAAATTCTCTTCTTGAGGTCTGCTATCTTTTCCGCAAGCGAAGAGTCATCATCATGCCTTTTCCCGCCATCTGTATCTTGGGAAGGTTGCAGTCTCCTGAACTCCGCCACATCTTTCTGGAATCCCTCTATAACCTTATAGATCATTGAGTTGACATTCTTCTGAGAGCTCATATGCTCAGTTATCTGTGAGAATATCTTCTCAATCCTTGCCTGATTATCTAAAACAAGTTGCTTGATATCTGAATCCTCAGGATTTGAAGACGCAGATGACTGTGAATACATATCAAACTCTGCCATAGTTTATAAATAGGTCATAGGGGGTACATATAACTTTCTGTTGTCACGCAGAAGAACAGCCGCAATCACCACATATATGTTTCCCCGATATATACCAGATCCTCATTTATATGCCTGCGCATAATCTTCCCGATAGCCTCAACATCAGCCCTCGCAGCCTCGGACAAAGAAGGAATAACCTTTTTTTTAACATGATATACATCTTTCTGCAGCAATGAAAAAGATGAGCTCATGCACATTCCGGAAAACAGGACAGACTTGAAGGTCGAATAAAGGCCCGCTTTAGGATACGGCCCGTCAGGCCCGTCAGGATATACAATATGATAGCCTGCCATCCTGCTGATTGACGCCATCACATCAGGATCAATCTCCTTATCAGATAACACCGACTCTTCCTCAAAATAATCCCATGCAGCTTTTTCAAAAGAATCCCTGCCTCCCTTAAAATCCTGGTACTTCACTTTCCCGGCATCCCTGCCAAGATATTCCAGTGTCCCGTTCACGACCTCAGACAGGATAAACTCCTCAATAGTCGGCAGCATAAAATCATCTTCTGACGTAGAATAATAAAGAAGCGCCTGTAAAACATCCCTGTCATACCCCATATTCTCAATAGTTGGACATACCATATCAATAACCTCCAGTCCTGTAAGACATAAAATAAGTAAGAAAGAGCAGAAGGGTATATATCCTATATATAAAATATATATTTCACAGAAAAATATATACTAAAGATATCAGAAAATGAAAACCCATACTATATTATTTTAATATTATTGCATGACAACTATATCATATATTTTCCAGACTTCATAAAAAGATTTATATTTTATTTACAGAACATAACCTTTTGCATCCTCAATTAAACCAAACCCCGAACCTAATTTACTTGTATCAATATCGCAATCTTCTATAGATATATCTGTAACCTCACTCAAGTATTCAATATAAGTAAAAACCCCAATTTTTTCAAATTTAAATTTATGCGAAGAATAAGACTTTAAAGAGATGAAAACTTTCCCTTTATTTGCCGTAATTATCCATCGTGGATTCTTTTTCCCGAATTTCTTTATAGTTAAATCTCTGAAAATATATTTTTTATCTTTTATATTATCATAAAATTGCAATGATGAATGTAATTTATGATTAAATTTTGATATTTCTATTCTTGGCTCAAAATAAGTTAATATAGAACCGTTTGAAAATACAATTCTCCCCCAGTACCAGGGAACAAAGGGACCAACTACAACAACTTTTTGAACATAACATTTTCCAGTAAAATTTTTTTCATTTAATACTCCCATAAAATCAAAATACAGGTTTATTAAACCAAAACCCGCAAATAACTTAAAAGTGGTGTTAAACTCAAAAAAATTTGAATTATGTTCTGGTTTTGTTATTTTAATATCAATAATTTCTTTGTTTTTTCTAGAGATATTAAGGAAATAATTAGGAAACTCCCCCTTGTAACTTATCTTACCTTGTTTATCAGAAACCATAATATTGTTAGGATTCATTGATATCGAACTTTCACCATCTAATATCAACTCTTTTTTATCGTCGTAACACCAGACAGTCATATAACCATTTCTTTCTTTATGTTTTCTGCATCTCACTTTCTTTTGATTAATTTTTATGGTCTCGGAACTATCTCCAAACATCACAAGGAGCTGTCTTTTGTCTTTTGGTTCTGTTGATACGAATTTCATAAACCAGTATTCTTTTCCGGTAGGAGGCAAATCTTCAAAACAAAAGAACATGGGATCAATTTCATATACGGAATTTTTTGTTTTTTTAAGTTCAATTAAAGACTTATACTTTGAATTAATTTGTCTAATTTTTTCTTTAAGATGTTTTTTTTCAATACTAGACAATGCCTCAATATATTTATCCATAGTATTAAACACATCATCTGTCATTTTTTTTATTTCCATATTTTATCACATTAAGTAAACATAGGATACTATCTTTCAAGTAATCCATCTTTTATTCTTATTATTCTGTCAAAATATTTTATTTGTTCCAGATCATGGCTTACCATTACAATTGTTTGCCCATAATCTTCATTAAAATGCTTTAGAAGATTCAATATGACCTCGCCTGCTTCTGTGTCAAGATTTGCTGTAGGTTCATCAGCAAATAAAATATCTGGTTTGTGCGCCAATGCCCTTGCCAAGGCAACTCTTTGCTGTTCGCCGCCGGATAACTCAAACGGATGATGGTGCATTCTATCTTTTAATCCTACCTTTTCAAGCAATGTCTTTGCTTCATTAAGATAATAATATCGGGGTTTGCCCATCATTCGCAAAGGCAGATATACATTCTCTAATGCTGTAAGTTCTGGTATATTTCTGTATTGCTGAAATACATATCCTAATTTATTCAGTCTAAAATAAGATCTTTCAATATCAGACAAGGTTGTAACCTCTACTCCATCAATAAATATTCTGCCGGAAGTGGGGATATCAAGCAGACCCAATTGATGTAGGGTTGTGCTTTTTCCCGAACCCGATGGACCCATTATGCCGACGAATTCTCCTTTATATATTTTGAAGCTTATTCCTTTTAACGCCTTAGTCACCATAGGACCCATAACATAATGTTTAGATATGTTCTGAACATCTATTATGGTTTTTTTGTTGATTGTTTTTTTCTTCATAATTTAACCCTTAAATATTGCATCTAAAATATTTTCTTTTATCGCTCCTTGCGCAGGGAAATATCCTGCAAATACAGATGAAATCAATAAGATGAAAAATGAAATTACATAATCACTTAATTTAATGATAGGATATACGGCTCCAATAGGCATTATAATAGGATTGATCGTAAAATAGGCTATCATAGACTTAGTAAGAAAAAACCCGAAAATACCGCCAAGAATTCCATAAAAGAATGATTGGATGACATAAGATGTAAGGATAGTCTCTTTGTTTATGCCCATTGCTTTCATAACACCGATTTGCGTTCTTTTATGCAGAACATTGATGTAAATCATAATATAAATGGTAGCAAAGGCTATAATCGTGCCAATTAATGCAGTTATTTTGCTTACAATCAGCAGACTGTCAGTAAACTGGTTCAGGATACCAAGTTTTTCCTGCCAAGACCATATTCTTCCGCTGATTCCAAATTGCTTAAGCTTATAGATAACATCATCCTCAATGCCTCGCTCTTTAGTTTTGATCATGATCTCAGTAGCTATATTCAAATCTTCATCGGTTACATTGAAAACCTGCTTTGCTTCTTCTTTAGTGATATAAGTATAGATATCAGTAGCAGCAAAATCGAGACCGTAAACCCCCCTTACTTTAAGTTCTTTTGTCACTCCATTATCAAATATAACTGTAATCATATCGCCGGCATCAACATCAACTGCTGGCAACGCTTCTTGCATACGATATTTTTTAGTTAAGTCAGAACCAATAAGAATTTCTCCAACTGTTTTTTGAGACAGATATCTGCCGCTGAGAATATTATCATCTATATATGATACTCTTGCCTCCTTTTCAGGGTCAATTATTCTCAGTTGAGAAGGAGCTTTAGTACCATGTTTATCTATTAGCGTAATGCCTCTATTTATGTGGGGGCTGACTCCGACAACACCAGGGATAGCTAATGCCTTTTTATTGATCTCATCAACATTAAGAATAAAATCCTTGTCAACATCAGGTTCAATTAAGACATTGCCTGTCATCACACCAATAGCTTTATCCTCAATTTGAAATTTTAATCCTGTAATGATACTTGCTGAAAACACCATGCTTAAAAAACCCAGACCAATGATAACTATTATCATTATCAACATTTTCTTCTTGAAAAAGAGATTCTTTATCGCCAGAAAAAAAGCGACATCCAGTCCTTCAATTATTTTTTTAAATTCAAGCATAGTAAAATCCTATTTTTTATTTTTTTTCTTAAAAAACATAAAGCCTGTAAAACCAATTATAATCACTCCTATGGCAATCAAGATCTCTGTCAGGAAATCATTTTTTTCCAAAACCAATAATTCAAGAGTATCTATTAGTTCATGTTTGCCTTCATCATCCTCATAAGTGACTTTCACTGTAAAATCATGCTTGCCTGGTGTTGAAGGAATCAAAGCAAAAACTGCAGGAGCATCCTCATCTTCGTCAAGCTTTCCAATGTAAGCTTTAGTTTGTCCTTCAAAGCCATCATTTTTTAATA
>JAGLUQ010000083.1 GCA_023134675.1 Candidatus Aenigmatarchaeota archaeon
TTTATATATTATTGACAATTAACTATTGTCTATGGTCTTGGATTATAATAGAAAGCTTATCCTTGGTATTGGGATAATAATATCTTTTGCTTTGCTTATAGTGTCAATCAGCATCTATTTCAATTTTCAGCATGATCTTAGAGAACAATCAAGACTTGACCCTGATATGATTGATAGCATGACAGCAGAACAGATTAAAGAGTTTATAGTGGAACAAAGAAATATGCAGCCAGTGTTCCACAGTTATTATCTCTTGCCTTTTATGGGTTTTATTGGTCTTATGGTAGGTATTTTAGTATTTTATATAATGTCAGATAAAGTGGTGCAGCAGGGGCAGACTTTAAAGAGCAACACAAAGATAATACTTAATTTCCTGACACCTCCGGAAAGAAAAGTGATAGAGATGCTTTTAGAGAACGATGGGAAGGTCCAGCAATATGAATTGTCACGCCTGCCGGATCTGAACAAGGTAAAGACGCATAGGCTCTTATTGAACCTGGAGCAAAAAAAGATAATCCATAAAGAAAAGCTTGGAAAGATAAACAAGATTGTTCTTGACAAGGAATTGTATGATGCTCTTAAGGGTTGAGTATTTCTTTATGGTTTATATCAGCAAGTGCATATCCGTCAAAACTAAAATCTGGAAAAACATGACATCTATTCAATTATGAATACCTTTATCGCTTCAAGACGTCTTTGAACAGCGTCCAGCCTTTCATCTTTGCAGTACCCCCAAATATGGCTGAATTCATATGTTTCTGCCTTACGACCTATTAGTATTCCATCCAAAACATTTCCATAATCTGTAAATATTATAGGTTCTACAGGATCATCTCGTTTGAGAACCTTTGTTAAATCAGATCCGTCCCAAGACTGTATAGGGGATAATGTTAGATTCTCTACCTGGATAAGCACAAGACTGTCCTTGTATTTATCATATTCTCCATAAATATTTAGAGGAAATGTTGTTATATTCATTTTTCTAAGTTCATCTAATATATGTTCTTTATTCAGGTGTATCGGTTCTGTAGACATAGATGTATTATAATCGCTATAAACTTTATATTATTTTGTCGTATGAAAATATTAAATGCATCGCTGATATAAATCCCCATAATCAAATATTCTTATGGAAATATTGATCCAGATTCTTACAACCTTCCTCATAGGCGTATTCGCAAGCTTCATAGGAGCAATAGCTGGGGGTGGGGGTCTCATATCAATACCATTCCTCATCTTCCTCGGCCTCCCTCCGCAGGCAGCGATAGCGACAAACAAGCTGGGAGGTGCCGGACTGAGCCTGGGCGCAGCAGCAAAGTTCTGGAAAGAGAAAAAGATAATCTGGAAAGCAGTAATGCCTCTATGCCTGATAGGCATCATTGGCGCATACCTCGGAGCGAACATCCTCCTGAATATCGACCCGGCAATCCTGTCAAAGATGATCGGCTTCATGCTTCTGATACTTCTCCCCCTGACACTGCTGAAAAAAGACATAGGCCTGAAACGAAAAGACACAAGACCTGTCGACAAAGGGATGGGCTATGTCCTCTTTTTCTTCCTGATGATCTTCGGCGGTTTTTTCGGCGGGGGAGCAGGAACCCTGATGTTCTACATACTGATGTACTTCTTCGGCTTCACAATAATCCAGTCAAATGCCACAAGCATAATTCCCTGGTTTGTGATGTCTATCACATCCCTGATAATATTTATCATCAATGGCCTGGTAGTCTATCAGGTAGGCATATCTCTTTTCGCAGGCATGCTTGTGGGCGGATACCTTGGCGCGCAAACAGCAATAAAAAAAGGTAACAGGTGGGTAAAAATAATATTCCTCGCAGTTGTTTTTGTGTCAGCGGTAAAGATACTGTTTTTCTGATGTTTATTCACACAAAAATATCTCAGATCCCAATATATATTTAAACAACACCAGACAAATCCCTCCATGAACTCTATCGACAAATCAAAAATAAAAGCCATAATCTTCGACCTTGACGGAACCCTTCTTGACTCCTCAGAAATCTATTTTAAAACAATAAACCACATACTGTCAAAATTCAACATATCTTGCACAATGGCAGAGATGATGGTTCATTGCGGTGCTCCCGGCGAAGACATATACATATACTTCCTCAAAAAACAAGGCGCCTATGACCCGTCAAGAAAAGAAGAGCTAAAGAAAGAGTTTGACGAAAAGTTCAGTGATCTTCTCAAAGACAAAGATATCTTCCCCCAAGATTCAAAAAGAGCCCTGATAGAACTGAAAAAGAAAGGATACACATTTGCCCTGGGCACAGGAGCGACAAGAATATCAACAGTATCCATGATTCCGAAAGACATATTCTCACTTTTTGATGCCGTAATCACCTGCGACGATGTCACAAACCCGAAACCCGACCCTGAGACTTTTCTGAAGGCAGCCGAAAAGATAAGCATAGATTCAGAGAACTGCATTGTCATAGGCGACGGAAAAAGAGATCTCATCGCCGCAAAAGGGGCAGGCATGAGATTCATACTGTTAAGGAACGACCACAACAGGGATTTTGACCCTGACGGCGGCTGCGTTTGCGAGATAAGCAGGATGATTGACCTTACCAATATTCTCTGACAGCCTGACAAAGAAATAAAAAGATATGCCACAAGATGAGTCCTATGGATGAAAAAGATTACGCCAAGATGCTTGACTCAGCAATAGAACAGCTTCCTGAAGTCTCAGACAAGACTGAGAGATTCGAGATGCCTGTCCTGAAAGTGTTGATCATAGGAAACAAGACAGAGATAGTCAATTTCTCCGCAGCATCAAAGCACATACGTCGCGACGATAAAGAGCTTCTGAAATACATGTCAAAAGAGCTTGCGACTTTCGGAGAGCTTTCCGGAGGCAAGGCAAGTTTCATAGGCAAGTTCGGCTCCATTGCGATAAACGACAAGTTCAAGAAATATGCAAACTCTTTTGTCCTCTGCAACGAATGCGGCAAGCCAGACACCAGTGTCGTGAAATCAGCAAGGCAGGAATTCCTCAAGTGTGAGGCATGCGGCGCAAAAAGGCCTATCGCGAAAAGCTAGTTGCAGAACACCTTTAAAAAAGGTTTTCATGATGTTTATTCTCAATATGCATAAGGCTGATAGCAGTCAGGTAGTATCTGTCTGCGACAGTGACATTATCGGAAAAAGATTTGAAGAGAAAGACATTGTCCTTGACATACCGGAATCATTCTATGGTGGAAAAGAAAAAGCGATAGATAATGTAATATCAGCCATATCTGCCTCCAATTCCACGATAATTATAGGAAATACCATAACAACCGAGCTTGAAAAAAGAGGCATCATCTCTGAAAGCCATATATCATCTGTGGCCGGCCAGAGATACGCCATGATATTTAGGCTCTGAATCCTCTCAAAAGCCAAATCAGACCGGCAACATATTTAAAAACAAAAGATAAACCGATTATTATGATGAGAAAATTCTGCCCAAAGTGCGGCAAAGATACAGATGAGCTTATAGGAAAACTATGTCCTGACTGCCACAGCTCAACCTGCACCCCGAAAAAATCACTTCTTCCGCCATCAGTCAAGATAGACCTGTGCAAATGCACAAAAGTCCGTTTCAAGAACCGATGGAACCATTATCCGACCTTGAAAGATGCTGTAATGTCTGCGATAAAGAACGCATCAAAATTTCCAAAAGGTATGCAGATAGAAATAATGCTTCCTAAAGGCCGTGCCCTTGAAGGCAAAGTATCGCTTCCGATGACAGTTACACTAAGAGATAGTGAAGGAACTTCAACAGAAAGCAGTATGGATGCGATAATTACTCCTATGTGCTGCCCTGTATGCTCAAGAAAATTCGGCGGCTATTATGAATCCATCATCCAGCTAAGGGGTGATGACAAAGATATAAAGGATATTCTTGCATACTTAGAAAAAAGGACAGGTCAGCAGAACAGGAAAGAAGACAGCATATTCATAACAAGGACTGAGAAAAAGCCGGGATGCATAGATGTCTATATGAGCTCAAACAAGTTTGCCAAGAAGCTGTCAAGAGAGGTATGCTCGCTTTTCAGCATAGCAGATCACAAGGAATCCGTCTCAGACTATGGCACAAAAGATGGCAAAGAGTTAAAAAGAGTTACGTATTTATTAAGGTGTAAGCAAAATATATGACGGAGATGATATTATACCACCTCGTAAGTTTTTCAAGAAGAAGAAGAAAAAACCTGCATTTGACCCATCAATACCTATAAGGCTCAGGCTTCCAAGAACTGGTGAAGTATTGGGTGTCATAGACCAGAGGCTGGGCTTCGGAAAGACAAGAGTGATCTGCGCGGATAAGTTGGTAAGGATCTGCCGCGTACCAGGCAAGCTTAGGCGGTCAGTATCGACCTATGAAGGCAATTTCTGCATAGTACGGCCTTGGGAAGTCGAGAGCGACCAGAAAGGCGACATAATCTACACATACACACGGCACCAGGCAGAACTGATGCATACTAAAGGTTATCTTAAGGATTTAGAGTCCTGATATTTTTCTTTTTCACCTGATTTTATTTATTTGATTTTTTTGCTTTGTTTATAACTTTTTATAAATATCTTGAGTCCTGATTTTTTATGTTAAATAAAATAAATCAATAAAAAAAGAAAGAAAAAGAGATGGCAATTCTTTTATTTCCACAACCACCCGATAAGGCCTTTGCTTTTCTTCTCGCTCTGTGCCAGCTGCTCAAGTCTTGCCTGCTCAAGCTCCATGTTATTGATCTGCTCCTGCATCATTGCCTTGACTTCAGGATCGCAGTCGCATTCATTTTTTAACTGGTTAAGCTCCTGTATCCTCTCCATGTTCTGGATTGTCTGCCTCTCAAGCTCACCGGCCGCTTCAGCATCGCCGCCTGTAAGCATCCTTGATAATGATCCTTTGCTCTCAATCTTCTCTTCAGACCTTATTGTCGCCTGCACAGAATTATTGAACTCTTTTGCTATCTCTGAAATCCTGGCCCCTTTGTTGCCTGCCAGATTTTCCATCGCAAGCAATGAATGTACTGCAGTCCTTACTTTGTTCTGGTTCTGATAAATATTCTGCTGTTTTTCATCAAGGCCGGCCATCTCCTGGCTCATCTCTTGCTGCCTCT
>JAGLUQ010000084.1 GCA_023134675.1 Candidatus Aenigmatarchaeota archaeon
GCCTCTTCCTTCAGAAGCTTTTCAAGGCCTGTATTGAGCTGTTCAAGCATTTCTTCAGCTTTCTCGAGCTGCCTGAGCTTTGGCTGTCCTTTCTCAAGCGTTTCCATGCCATCTTTCTCTTTTTTCAGCTGATGCTCGCATGTGCGTGTTCTGTCTTCAAGGACTGCGACCTCTTTCTCAAGAGATTTCTGTTTCCTCAGTGCTGCATCAAGCCGTGATGCCTGCGTTTCGATGAACTCTATCGTATAGGATTCCACCTTTTCTATATTTCTGTAATTGTTAAGCTCCTCTCTTATCTGGCCGATTCTTGAGGCGACAGCTATCTGTCTTTCTCTCTCTCTGTCATACACTTTTTTCTTCTTTTTAAGGATGTCAAGTTCTCGCCTGAGAAAGTCCCTGCTTTTTCTTATCTCTTCAAGCCTCCTTTGAAAAGCATTTATATCAATCTCAATCTTTCTTATATCTTCTCTCATGTCTTCAGGCCTTTTGAACTCTATCATTTTCTTCAGTGATTCTGTCTGCCCCTCTATATCTTTTGCAGTCCTTTGCATTCTGTTTCTGAGCGATACGATGTTTGATCTTGCTGCTTCAAACCTGTCAATCCTCAACAGTTCGTCAATCTTTCTCATCCTCTGGCCGCGGGGTATCTGGAGAAACTGGTCCAGCCTGTTCTGCTCGCAGTATATCACCTGCGCGAACATGGTGTAGTCTATACCGAGTATCTTCTCTATGCTCTCTGTCACTCTCTGGCTTGCAGGAGATTCCATTAGCTTTCCGTCGCATCTGAGCTCAGATATTGAAGTGCCTCTTTTTCTCTCAATCTTTCTTGTGACAGAGTATGTTTTTCCGTCTTTTTCAAATTCAAGATACACTTCTGTTGTCTCATGCCTTGTGAACAGGTCTGTCACCACATCTTCCAGTTTTATCCGCCTCTTCTGTACGGCGGGAAAGGTGCCGAAAAATGCGAAAGATATGGCATCAAGCACAGATGACTTGCCTGAGCCCATGACACCCAAAAGCGCGTTTATACCTTCAGAGAACACGAAAGATGAATCTATGTGTGTCTGCCAGTTCTTTAGCCTGACCTTTGATATCATGCTGTCTTTTCTCCTTTTTCATCCTGTATTTTTTCTTTTGGCAGTTTCAGAAGCATGTTTTCTGCATCTTCAATCCTACCATCTGCGAGAAGCTCAAAAATCTGCCTGCAGTCAAAACTTATCTTTGCCTTGCCTGCGTAATCTTTCATTATCTCAAGGCCCATGTTGTCAACAGATACTCTGTTCTCCATAAGCTCTGACAGTAGTTTCATGCTCTTGTCCTGTTTACTGTTTTCAAGGCTGTTCCTGAATGATAGGATGTACCTGTCCCTGTTTTTTGCGATTATGTCTGATAGGTCAATCCTGCTGTTATTGCTGTCAATATTTCCTGTAAGCCTTATTCTTACAACCGGCTTTTTCTCAAAGCTTTCTTTGCTTATCTTTGAAAGGTATTCAACGACCTGTTCTTTTATTTCTCTTATGCTTTTTTTATTGCATTCTATCTCTTTGTATATCACTTTTCTCTGCGACTTCAATGGGATGAATTCTGTCTTTTTTGTTTTTGTGTCGTAGATTGTTACGCCTTTGTCTTTTCCTGCCTCGTTTGACCTTACCTGAGTTGTGAGAGTGCTTCCCGGGATAAGGAACAATGTGTCTTTTTTCGGTCCGATCATGCAGTCGTTGCGCCAGTGGATGTGGCCGTTGACTATAAGGTCAAAGCCTTCCGGCAGATCTTCTATGTCCAGGCCCGGGCTTCTTTCATCAGTGTATACATATTTCCCGACCGACTGGTGCATCAGCATTATGTTTATGCATCCTTCTTCCGGTCTTGGGTCTATTTTTTTGAACACTTCTCTTGCGAACGCTTCAGGCACTCCTGATATGCCTGTTATTGCGACTGTCTCTTTATCTTTCCTGTATATTGCGGTCTCGCTATGGAGCCCTATGAGATATCCTGTGGCATTAAGCAGGTTGACAGGGTTTGTCATGTCTTTTCCCCGCCTCTCGTGGGTGCCTGCGATAGCAACTGTCGGGATTCCTGTCTTGTTTAGAGGATGGATATCCTGCTCGTTTCCTTTGACCTGTACGAGTTCTGTGTCGCATGATACTGTCTTTGCGTGGAAAAATATGTTTAGGGCTTTTGCCAGCACATCCTGCCCGGGCACTCTTGAGTCAAAGATATCTCCCGGTACCAGGATCATGTCGCATCCTTCTGATATTTTGAACGCTTCTTCAGCCTGTTCATAGCAGTCATCTTCAGTTTCGGTTCCTTTGCCAAAGCCGAAGTGTGTATCTGAGAATATTGCGATTTTTATGTTATCACCATAAGCTATTAATTACTTCAGAAAATTTAAAAGCTTGAATATTTTGTTTTTGTTTCACTTTATGATAACAAAGAATTTTAATAAATAATGCATATATTTTGTTATTTTTCTGTGAGAATATTGTTATCTTTTATTTTTTCTGAAAATATGTATTATGTATACATCTATTGCTTTTTTCTGTGGGTCAGGTTTATAAGGTATGATAACAAAAATATTAATTGGAAAGCATAGGAGCGGTTACAAGAGAAAAACTTTAAGGGTACAGTCCTTTCATGAATGATTTCATGTTCGCTTCTCTTTGCGGCTATAGTATATTTTTATGTTTTCCGATGGTTGGGTGAAGGATTAAACTCCTATGGAAGTATTCCAGTATTGTTTTCGCAATCCTCTCACCTAATCCAGGAGTTTTTCTATTTTTTTTTGTCAGAATTAAATTATTTTATCTTCTTTTCAGCAATCATTTCTGCCCATTCTGAAGCGCGTTTTTCTTCTCCTTCAATTAAGGGTCCTTCCATCCCTGACACAAAGAAGCTTTCGGGTGGAATAATGGTACCTGCACCTTTCTTTTCAAGTCTTTTGGTTATTATTCTTGCTGCAGAGCCGGTAAGTAATCTGGTCTTGCGAAAACGTGTGTCAAAGCCTGCTATATGCATTCCTTTAAGGGTTTCTTCAGGTATGTTTTTGATAAAGGACTGAACTGGTTCTGTAGGTCTCCATGCTTGTGTTGGGCTGCCTATGATGAGAATGTCTGTATTGCCAAGTTCCTGCGGATCTGCTTTATCGGCAAGCACTGTCTTTGCCTGCCCGTAACTGCTTAACTTTTCGGCTATAGCTTTTGCAATCTTTTCAGTGTTTCCGAACTTTGAATCATAGACAATCAATGCATTCATGCTTATACTTGGTTTTTGAATTATAAATATGTTGCTTTGATAGATTTGCTTATGATAATGCTATCACTGCGACAGAGCTGAGATTGTTTCCGAGATGCGCTGTTATTGCGCCTTTTAGATTGTATTTTCTGTATATGATTGCGAAGATGATGCCGACAGGGAACATTATGACAGCTTTCATCCAGCCCCAGCCGAAAAGGATATGGTAAAGGCTGAACAGCGCGCTTGAGATTATGATGCCTTCTGTGTCCATGCCTTTTTTCAGGAACCATCCGTATACATATCTTCGGAATATGAGCTCTTCAATTATCGGTGATATCAGGCCGACATAAATTATTTTTATAAGAATTGCCTGGGTAAGCCACCAGCTTCCGTCTCCCATGACTGCTTCTATGGTCCAGGGGTATCTTGAGAACATGTGGCTGATAAGTGTGGTGTTTATAAGAAATAGGACTGCTCCTGCAAGAAACAGCAGTATGTATATCCTGATGTTCCTGTCGAGGTTCAATCCTTCATCTTTTCTTTTTCTTGCCATAATCTTTCAGGAATTCTATCTCTTCTTCAAGGCTGTCTTTTATTGTGTTGTTATCTTTGTTTTCTTTAAGTGCTGATTCAAGGTACTTTATCGTCTTTTTGATGTCAAGGCCTTTGCCTTCCTTTATCTTGAGCATGTTTCTTCTTATGTCTCTGAGCTTCTTCTCTGTCTTCATATCTTCTATCTTTTTTGCTTCATGATCTTTTTTTATGTCTCCGTAATCTTTTGATTTCTTTTCAAACGCTGTCCTTGCGCCAAGATAGAAGAAGTGTGCTGCAACGTTTCCTTTGGTGAGCTTTTCCAGATCTTCTTTCGCCTTGTAGAATTCCCATATCGTGTGGAAGCTTTCCTTCTGGAGTTTTTTTGCAAGGAGGTTGCTCCTTTCTGATTCTTTTTTGAGGCTGAGCTGTCTTGATTTAGGGATGTCTTTTGATTCTTCCTCTTTATTGTTCATTTCTTTTTGTTCCATGAGAATTAATTTCGTTTGCAGATTATAAAAGGTTTTTTATTGGGTTTCAATTAGGAATCAAAGGAATCTTTTCACATTCCTGAAGTTTAGTTTTGTGAACTTATTGAAGTCAAGCCCTTCTTTTTTCAGCTTTTTAAGTGCGTCTTTGACATGAGTGCTTCCTTTCGGGAGCCTGAATCCTGCCTCTTCTGACAGCCTGTCAAGCTGGTCAAGGCTTCTTTCTCTTGCAAGTATTGATGCGGCAGCGACTTCGATATACTTAGATTCTGCCTTTGTCTCGGTCTTTGCGTTTTTCAGATTTATTCTTGCGCCGGGATACTGGTCTATCATTATCGTATCTGCATCTCCAAGCTCTTTTATTGCTCTTGTATGCATTGCATTTAGAAGTGATGTGGTGTTGCCTATATGCTGGTTGTATGCTTCAGGATTTTTTTCGTAGATGCAGTAGCTGTCTTTTCCAAGAATTTCTTTGATCTTTTCGGCAAGTTCTATTATTACTGTGTCTGTTATCTCTTTTGAGTCTTTTACACCTATGTCTTTGAGCTTTTCTCTTTTTTCATCGTCAGCTTTGACTGAAGCGACTACAATGCCTCCGAAGGTGTCGCCCTTAAGGCTTTCGTCTGAGCCTATAAGTGTTCCTGCGGTCTCTTTTTTGTCTGTGCTGTCATTTCTCTTTATTTTTCCGCCGATGAAATCTGCTATGAATTGCGCATATTTTTCTTTGCCCTGTACGACTGCTTTTCCTGATGTGTATATTACTATCAGGACATCCTCATTTTTAAGGCGTTTTGATTCATACAAGTTTGTGATGGGGATTTCCTTGAATTC
>JAGLUQ010000085.1 GCA_023134675.1 Candidatus Aenigmatarchaeota archaeon
AGTCCTGAAAGCAGCAGGAAGAAAAGGCCTGCAAGAACTAACAGGCCGCCGCTAACTATCGCCGTATACATGGTTGTGGCTGCCGAACCGCTTATGATTGCGCCGATTATGATTGAACCAATTCCGACAAACAGCAGGGCAATTCCAGGAAGAGCATATATCAGCCAGATTATTGCTACTGACAAACCTTTTATGAACAGCTCTGCCCAGTTGTCCCATTCAGGGATGGCATCTTTCTTTTTCATCGTATTTTTTGCCGCATAAACAAAATATCCGGTAACCAAAAGATTAATTATTGGTATTATGCTGAGAAAACTGCCAATTATAAGCTTATTTATGTCCTGGAACGGCCTTTTGATAGCTTTTTCGTAGTCCACCATAAGATCATCCTCTCAAATAAGACACTATATTATTTGGATTCTAAAAGATATATGTGTTTTTGTCTTTTACTGCAAATAAATGATTAAGATCCAAGAACAAAACCTTATAAAAAAACATGTGAAAGTTATGTCTATGATATCGCTTGGCATAGAGTCGACAGCGCACACTTTCGGCGTCGGCATCGTTGATGACAAAGGCAGGGTGCTCGCCAATGAGAGCAAGAGCTTCTTTCCTGATGAAGGCATACACCCGCGGGAAGCTGCTGTGCATCATACCAACCATGCGGTCTCTGTCATAAATGCGGCGCTTGATTCGGCAAAGATTGATATCTCTGATGTTGATATTATCGCTTTTTCGCAGGGGCCTGGCTTAAGCCCGTCACTGAAGGTCGGGGCTGTTACTGCAAGGACTCTGGCTCTTGGGCTTAAAAAGCCGATACTTGGCGTGAATCACTGCATTGCACATATTGAGATTGGCAGGATGAAGACAAAAGCGAAAGATCCCATTGTTGTCTATGTCTCCGGCGGGAACACGCAGATAATCGGGCTTTCAGGCGGAAAGTACAGGGTTTTCGGGGAGACTCTTGATATAGGCATAGGCAATATGATAGACAAGTTTGCGAGGAAGGTCGGGCTGGGCAACCCGGGCGGACCCATAATCGAGAAGATCGGCAAGAAAGGGAAATATATTGAGCTTCCGTATTCTGTCAAGGGTATGGACCTGTCATTTTCCGGGCTTCTGACATCTGCTGTGAACATGGTGGAGAAAGGCAGGAAGATTGAGGATGTCTGCTATTCTCTGCAGCATACGTCATATGCTATGGTCTGCGAGGTTGCCGAGAGGGCACTGTCGCATACAGGGAAGAAGGAGGTGCTTTTGACAGGTGGTGTGGCTGCTTCTTTGATGTTGAAGGATATGTTAGGCACTATGTGCCAGGAGAGGAAAGCTTCGCTTAAAGCAGTCCCGCGCGATGTCGCAGGAGATAACGGCGCGATGATAGCATGGCAGGGACTTATAGAGTATAAAGCTGGCAGACGGCAAAAAATTGAGGAGACTGAAGTCAATCCCAAGTGGAGGACTGACGAGGTTGAGATTGGATACTTATAAAAAAAGCGATTCATTATCTTATAAATCTCTGTTTCTTAGAATGCTGAATGTGCCTGCGGAGATATCCAAAAAAGTGTTTTTTACTGCAACACCCTTGTTTTTAATCTCACCAAAAAATATTGAAAAGTAATCTTTTAAGGGAATGTCATATTGATCTTTATATGCAGATTCAAATTTGCTTCTCATCTCCTTGTCATTGATATAGTTCAAATATATTCCGTCCTTTACATGATTGTGATTCAATATACAATCAAAAAGCCAAAATTCAAGAAAAGGGGCAACCAGACAGGATATTGTAAGCAGGTCATTATCATACAAGAACTCAGACATAACCTCATAGCTCTGATAAATATATAGAGGAAACAGATACTGGTGAGCACTTATATAGTTTGTTACGCTTTTTTTCCTGTCAAAGGAATTCTTTGCAGTCCCCACATCATGACATGTCTGCTGCATATCTGCAAGAAACTCTTTGCGCAAATCATTTTCAGAGCAGGAAAATTCCAGCTTCAGACCCCATATATTATTGTAAAACTTATCTTTAAAATAATCGGACCCTTCCGAATCAGGCAGGAAAGCATAAGTTTTCTTAAACAGACCTGCCGGCTCAAGAGTCATGTCTATACCGAGAAGTTCTGAATAAATTGTTGTAGTAAAATTGTGCGACCTTTCAATCTGAGCTCCAGGATCATAATTTTGGACCATATTCACAAATGTCTTATCAAAAGAAGTATTGCTGTCTATTTCATAAATCTGGCATCCCTGTTGTAATTCAGTGTTGCAACTTCTCAATCCGAACATCTGTCATCTAAAGATAAAAAGTATTGTTAAACTTTAAAAATAGTCCTTATGCCAGTCATTGACTGAATTTACCGATACAGCATATTGAGCATCTTTTCTGTAGCCTCTACTGCGGCGAGAATCTGGTCGGTATTGACACCTATTGTCTTGAACATTTTTCCGTCCTTTTCCCAGACAATTATCGTTTCCACAAGGGCGTCTGTCTTTCCGCCGGGAGGTATATGCACCTCATAGTCTGCAAGCTTTGGAAGATTTATTCCTATTTCCGGCGCAACTTTCTTTAAAGCGTTCATGAAAGCGTCATATCCTCCACTGCCTTCACTTTCGGCGCAGGCTTCAGTTCCGTTGTATCTTAATGTGAAGGATGCTTTCTGCATTTTTTTAAGAGACACTGAGACATCAAGGTCTGTTATCCTTATCTTCTGTTTTACTTCTGTCTCAAGGACATCTGCTACAATGTATGGCAGGTCTGCATGAGTTATCTTCTTTTTCCTGTCACCAAGCTTTACAATCTTTTTGAATACCTGTTTTTTATCATTGTCTGAAAGCTCTATGCCTGCTTTTTTCAGGTTCATATCGAGGCTTGACATGCCGCTCAGCTTTCCCAGCGCGTATTCCCTCTCCCTGCCAAACCTTTTCGGGTCAATCTTGTTTGTGTAAAGGTTGCCTTTTTTGTCACCGTCAGCGTGGATGCCTGCCGTCTGGGTGAATACATCCTCTCCGACTATAGGCTTGTTTGAAGAGACTTTCTTTCCTGAAAAAGTTGATACAAGACTGCTTAAGGTCTTCAGGTATCTTTCGTCTATTTTTGTGTCTGTGCTTTTTGAGATATCTCTCAATGCGACAACAGTATCGCAGATAGGTGCATTGCCTGCACGCTCGCCTAAAGAATTGACTGTGACATGGATACCTTTCGCTCCTGCTTCTGCGGCCGCGATTGAGTTTGCGACAGCAAGGCCGTAGTCATTGTGCGCATGGAAATCAAAATGAGTTTTGGGATATCTTTTGTTAAGGGCTGAGATGAACTGCTTCACTTCATCGGGAAGAAGGATACCTAATGTGTCGGGAAGCATTATTCTTTTTAGGTTCTTGTTTTTTGTCAGGTTATCTAATAATAGATATACATAATCAGGGCTTTCTTTCATGCCGTTTGACCAGTCTTCAAGATATATGTTTGCAGATATGTCTTTTGAGGCGGCGTAGCTTATTGTGTCTTCTATATCTTTTATGTGCTCTTGTGGGGTCTTTTTCAGCTGGACTTCCAGGTGCTTCAGGGAGCCTTTGGCCAGGATGTTCATAGTTCTGCACCCAGTCTCGTGTATCCAGTCAACTGAACGGTTATTGTCTACAAATCCCAGGACTTCTATCCTGCCAATGTATCCATTTTTCTTTGCCCATTTGCATATCTCTTTGACTGAGTCTTTCTCGTTGTCTGAAACTCTTGCCGAGGCTATCTCTATCCTGTCCACCTTGAGGTCTTCAATAAGAATTTTTGCAATCGCAAGCTTTTCTTTCGCGTTGAAGCTGACGCCAGGTGTCTGCTCGCCATCTCTCAATGTTGTGTCCATCACTTCTATTATTATTTTTTTAGAAGACATAGTCAATAGATTATGTATTGGAAAGATATTTTTATATAATTTCGGGAGGTATTATGGATACTATACGGCAATGGTCTAGTGGTATGATACGAGCTTCCCAAGCTTGTGCCCCGGGTTCAATTCAAGGGGGCTCCTTTGAGATGCAAAGGAGTCTTCAGGTGAAAATCCCGGTTGCCGTATGTTTTCTTTTTTTATAATTATCCTCACAAAAAATTGCTATGAGAACAATAAAGATCAATCTTCATAATCCTGAAAAGATATTTCTTGAAATGGCTGCTGACATAATCAAGGACGGTGGTGTGGTCATATACCCCACAGATACTGCATATGGAATTGGGGCAGATATACTGAACAGGAAAGCTGTTGATAAGCTGAATCTTGCGAAAAGCAGGCATCCGGAGAAACAATACACTGCGATTGTGTCTGATGTCAAGATGGCTGAGAAGTTCTGTGTTCTTGGCGACTCTGAAAAAAGGCTGATAAAAAAGTTTATGCCCGGGCCTCTGACTCTTGTTCTGTCCAAGAAGGATATAGTTCCTGATTTTATACAGAAGACTGATTTTGCATTTAGGATACCGGACTGCGAGATTGCGCGGGAGATATGTTCTATTTCGGGAAAAGCAATCACTGCCTCAAGCGCCAACATCAGCGGCGAGGAGACGCCTTACTCTGTTGATGAGATAAATCCTATTCTTAAAGAGAATGTAGACCTGATTCTTGATGCGGGAAAGCTTGAGAAGAAAAAGACAAGCACTATCTGCAGGGTTGATGAGGGGAAAGTTCGGATACTTCGTGCAGGTGCGATAGCTGAGAAAGATATAGTTGATGCTGTCGGAGATTGATTTTCAGTTCAGTGCATATATCCTGTTTCTCATGTCGGCAAAGTTGTGTGATTCTGTTATCAGGCCTTTTTCTTTCAGTATTGATAATGCGTATGATAGTGTCCTTCTTGGTATGCTTGTGTGCTCAAGAAGCTGAGAATAAGAGATTGGTCCTATATCTTTAAGGACTGTATATATGGCTCTGCCAGATTTAGGAACGGAGACAAAGTAATTCACCGGTCATCAGATATCACCTGAAATAAGATAAGTCTTTAAGCTTATAAAAGTTGGGA
>JAGLUQ010000086.1 GCA_023134675.1 Candidatus Aenigmatarchaeota archaeon
GTGTCTGTAACCAGGATAGGATACTCTTTTGTCTCATCTGCTTTTTTTATCTCGTCTACTATGAGCTGCTGGGTCGCTACCTCATCAAGATAGCCATAATCTGTATAAAGCGTTACCGGTGCAAAACCTTTGAGCGACCTCAGAAGAATTATCCAGTTACCTTCTGCCTCGCTTCCGGGCGTCAGGTAATATGCCTGGAGATCTATCTCGTCCTCTTCTGATATGTCCTGTGATGTCCTGAGATTTGGGGATATAATAGTTATATCATATTTTGCTGCATAATCATTCCATTCACCCACTATTGCGAAATGATCCCTGTCTGAAGTGGATATATATTTTTCAAAGAAGATCATGGAATATTGTTCCATATCATATCTTTCGCTTGTGTAATCGTCCTGCTCATAGACATTGTAATATACCTGCCAGTTCTGTATAAGGTGGGATGCCTGGACATTTATCTCGCCGGTCCCGTATATCCTGTCGCCTTTCACCTCAACAAGCCATGTGCCTGGCGTCGGGTTGTATATCTTGCAAGTCTTAAGTATTTCGCCTGTGCATCCTTCATCAGTCATCATACCGCCTGACGGGTCGTATATTCCAAGGACAGTTATCTCATCGTCAGGGATTGTCTGCACCAGATCAGGATGATGCAGTGATACTGTTATTGTCAGGGCATCTTCTTTTGTAACATCTATAAGAAAAAATGATGTGTCACCCTCGCTGACTATTCCGACTATCGGTTCATATACCTCTGCATATGCAGAACCTGTCAACAGTATCAATGATATCAAAGCGAACAAGATACATTTTTGTTTTCTTCTTCCAGACATAAGTTATAATTATCCATAAGACATATATATTGATTTTGGAGGATGTCAAGCTTTATATTTTGGCAGGCACCTATTAAAAGTCATGAATGGTGTCATGTATATAGTTCTCGCACAGGTATGCTTTGCCTTTATTGGCGTGTTTACGAAATATATAGGCGGTGCTATAGATTCTGTAACTCTTAGTTTTTTCAGGGTTTTGATTGCTTCTGTGTTCCTGCTTTTGATTGCGATAGCTACAGGAAAGGCAAAACAACTGTCAATAAACAGGAAAGATTTTGTCCCTTTTTTTATTCTGGGTGTAATGTTTGCGCTTAATTTTGTGTGTTTTATTGCTGCATTTAATTATACTACACTCCTGGAGGCTGGGCTTTTGTGTGCTGCATTACCTGTATTTGTATATTTCATGGCTGCAAAAGTTTTGAAAGAGAAGATAAGCGCCGGTGGTATTATGGCTTTGATTGCTCTTATTTTTGGAATATATATAATGAATTTTACAGGGCTTGACAGTTCGCACCTTCTTGGGAATATTCTTGTGATTGTATCGTGTGTTTTCGGGGCGGGCATGGTAACTTATATGAGACTTGAGGACAGGGATCATAGTTCTATGAATACGACTTTTGGGGCGATGATCTTTGCATCTGTGCTTCTTTCTCCAATATTGCTATGGTTTGATTTTGGCGCTGTTCAGCTGGGCACATATACATATGTAATTATTCTTGGTGTGGTCTGTACAGGTCTTGCATATCTTCTCGTAGCAAATGCATTGAAATCTGTTGAGGCGGGAAAGTATTCAATACTTGCTATAATATATTTCGCTTTTATTTCAATCGGGCTTGGTGTAGGATTATTTGGGGAGCAGATTACCGGCAGCATTGTTGTTGGAGGCTTGCTGCTGATGGTATCTGCGCTTGTTATACATTATGAGAACTATCTATTGACAAATATTAAATTTATTGGCATTCTTGAGCAGAAGATTAATATGATGAATAATTGATTATTTTGTATTTGTTAGATGATGACTTCCTGGATATTTCCATCTGTTCTAGCTGCAATTTCAGCTTGTTGATGTCCTGTATCCCTTTTTTATACGGATCTGTGCTGTTCTGTACAAGAGGTTCTGTATTGGGACTTATAGGAGGTTCGCGTCTGGTATGTATATGATGTTCCGGTTTGGGTGTTATAGGAGGTTTGGTTTTGAGTGATACAGTGGTATCTCGTCCGGTTATAGGTAGTTTAGGTCTGGTATGTACAGATGGTTCCGGTTTGGTATGTATAAGCGGTTCTGTATTGAGTGATACAGGAGGTTTGAATCTGTGATGTACAGATGGTTTGGATCCGGTATGTACGGGTGCTTCTGGTTCGGCATGTACGGGTGGTTCTGTCTTGGCTGCAGGAATGGCGGGTTCAGAGATTATGGATCCCTGAACATTTTCTGAAGAATTAAGAATGAGGTTTATCTTTGATATTTTTGAATCGAACATGGATATTGAGGTGACGGATGAAGGGTCTGTTTTTTTACTAAAGATACCTGAAAGGTTTTTGAATAGATCTTTTGTTTTTATCATAGATATCGCCCTCATCTTTTTGCTGTCATTCTTGCCATCTTCTCAATCACTTTCAGGATTGAATCTATCTTGTATGTATTTTCGGTGATATCCACACTATGCGCTTTCATATTTTTGTCTAAGAGTACCTGATGCTGAAGCATTTTCTGATCACTCTTTATCTGAGACTGCATATGCCGTGAAGCTTGTGAAAGTTCAGACATTTCCTTTGAAATGTGTTCCATCTTTTTTTCAAACAATTCTATCGTTTTTGCAATATGATTCACTGAGGCTTCAAGAGACAGGTTTCTTTTTGAATAAAGCGACTTGTCTTTTTCAATGTTTTCAATGATCTGGCTCATCTCATTCTTAAGATGATACAGTTCTTCTTTCTTGGGTATGCCCTCGATTGCAACAGAATTTTTTTGTATATCTTTTTTGAGAACGCCACATAACTCATTGTTTCCCTCTATGTCATCTTTTATCTTCTCGAAAAGCTCGACATTTGAGGACATATTTACATACATAGCTTCAACACGGTCTGCATGCTTCTCAACAGTTGCCTCGACCTTCTTGATTGAGATCAGTTCACCGTGGACGTCCTTATTGAGTTTTATGATGTGGTCTGTGCCACGAAAGGCAGATGCTGTATTTTTTACTTTCTTGAGTTCATCGATTATATTGTTTGAGATAATCTCATTGTTATCAAGCTTGGCATGGATCGCTTCTATCTTGGCTTCAGTCTTCTTCTGCTCGGACATAAAAGTTTCAGGCTGGACCTGAGAGACAAGATCGGAGGCACGGACGGCTTTTGTCTCAAGTTCATGTATCTGTTTCTCCCTATCGGCAAGTGTGCTTCTAAGTTCGCCGATCTCTTCGCTGTGTCGCTCAAAACGCTCCTGCTGGGCCTGGAGGAGCTCTTTCAGGGCATTTATCTGTGCATCAAGAGTTTCCAGACGAGCTTCAGTCTTTCCTTTTGACTGAGCCTTTGGCTGATTGTGCTGTGGCTGATCAGCAGCAGTAAGACTTTCTATCAGCTGATCCTCATCTTCTTTTTTCTTTTTATCTTTTCCGAAAAACATACGCATCAAACTATAGATTATATATTTTGTTTCTGTATCATATTTATAATTTAATCCAGACTTTTTAGCAAGACATTTATCTTGCTTTCAACCTTTGCAAGACCTGCAGAGTTATCGGATGCAAGCGCAAGTTTTATGTCTGAAGGAATCGACATGGATCTCAAGCGCACAAGAGAGGTGTCTTTGCCTTCCCGGTTCTGCTCTGATATCTTTTCTTTAAGATTATTGTACAGATTGTCCAGATGCTGTACCTTTTTTTCTGTACTGCTGAGATGTACAGAATGGATTTTTGCTTTTTTATGAGGAGAAGGGCGATTTATGCCTTTCTTTTTATCTTCTTTCCTTGCCTTATCCTGTATACTTTCGGTCACTTTGCGGCGTATCATGTCAAGCTCGTCTTTTCTTGACTGCTCTTGTGATTTTTCTGGCTTTGTATCTCCTGAAGGTTTCTTTGGCAGTTCATCATCAGTTGCATCAGTATCGTCTTTATCGTCTTCATCGTCTTTAGTATCTTCTTTTTTTGACTTCTTAACATTGAATTTCAGCGAGTCTAAGTAATCATCTCTTGCAACCTTTGCTTTATCTATATCTTTTTGGATATCTTCCCGGGAAGCATAGGCGATGATTCTCTTTTTGGGCGTCTTTCCTATCTTTTTCCACTGCTCCGCTATCTTGGGCTCAAGACCGTCAAGATAGATCTCTATCATGTTGAACTTGCCTTTCTTCAGGCTGTCAAGGGTGAGCTTAAGCTCAAGATCAAGATCAAATATGTCAATTGCCTCTGCCTTGAGACATTCAAGCTGGTATTTCAGGTCATCAATCCTTGCATTGTACTTGCTGTATTTCTCAAGAATGTCATCTGAAAGACGCTCAATCTCATGAAGAAGCGGCCGGAAAGAGACGAAGTATGGCTTGCCCTTGTTGTATGCTGCATTTTCAAGCATGCCTTCACCGACTGAAGCTTTAACGACGGAGCGCATCATATCATCGCCGTATTTTGTCTTTATTCTATCAAGATCGTGCTCATCACGGGTTCGCAGCTGTATATCGGTGCCTATATTTGCCTTGATTGTGCCTATGAAGTCGGAGAGGACCTGGGAGATAAGGACAAGGCCGATACCCCATTTCCTGAACTCTCTCGCAGCCCTCTCAATCTGGATGAAACCGTCGCCGGTGCCACCATATTTCTCCAGGAGACGATGGACCTCATCGTAGACGATAAGAAGCTTGAGACGCTGGGATTCTTCAAGGTTGGCATGGAACACCTGCTTGACTGTATTTGCGACAAAGAAATCGATATCTTTAGTGTCAAGATGGTTCATGGTGAAGACAGTGATCTCACCGGGTGTCATGTATTTCTTTATGTCTATCATCTCTCTTGCATCCTTTATCTCATAGATGTTGCCGTTGAATGCTTTAGAGGTGGATACTTTCATGTTGAATTGCCGGTAGGTCTTGAGCATTTTCTTGTTACGGTTAGGCTTTAAGAATCCGCTCCACTGGGCTGTCGGGTCAAAGACGAT
>JAGLUQ010000087.1 GCA_023134675.1 Candidatus Aenigmatarchaeota archaeon
CTGCCGTCAATGTGACTTCAGAGATATAACACGATTCACTTTACAATTTCCCAATGACCGCTCCTTGCAGAGCCGATTCGTTTAATGAAACCTTTTTCTTTTAATGTGTTAATGTTTTTTTCAATAGCAGTAGTACTTATCTTCATTTTTTGGGCAAGAGCTGTAATAGATATGCTCTTATCTAAAATTATCAAAAACAATATTTTTAATTGAGTATCACCCAACCTATCACCCAATCTTTTTGACCAATCTGAAGATGTCTCATATTTTCTTTCTTCAATTATTTTATGGAGCTTATCTGTGATTTCATGAGCAGTTTCATCAAAATATTTAGATGTTCCTATTTTTCTTTCAAAGACAACTGTGAACCAATCAGAATCTGGCATAAATTTAACTTTGGTCTTATTTGTTTCACATAAAGCCTTAATTCTTGCAATTCCAGAACCAATCTTTTCAACTAAATCCAATCTATAAGCTAAATCTAATAATAAGGGATTTCTTGCTAAACTTTTTTTACCTAATTCCTTTTTATCAAATAATAAGCCACCCGGATTTGATATCTCAATACGGTCATAAAATATGTTAATCTGTATACGGCCATTAGATAAATAATTTCTGTGAACCATTGAATTTATCAATGCTTCTCTTAATGCATCTTCCGGCAATTCTAATACACTGTCTCGTCCCATTGTCGTAACAGTGTCGCGACAATTAAGCTGGTCTCATTATAAGGTGTTAATTGCAATTGAAAAAAAGGAAGAGCGCCAGTTTTATGAGGTTTAGGCAATCCAGAGCATGTGGAGTGTAAGGCAATTGCAGGTGCAAATACGAAGTAAATTGTATGGGCGGGCAAAAAGGGACGGAAAATTAACTATCACCATGCCTGTGCCGGCACCTGATAATTATATAGCTATGGCATATATCGGCATGGTGCTATTAAAAGGGGTTATTGCGGCATGGCACTGAAGGCAGACATATAAATCGGGAAATATTCATGATAATTGGTGCTTTAAGATGAAGGAGAATGCGTTGGTTGTGTTCAAAGGCAGGAAGATACGGAGAGTATGGCATGGTGATGAATGGTGGTTTGTGCTGACCGACATAGTGGAAGCATTAACTGATTCTGTGAATCCAAAAGGATATATTAAAGATATGCGTCGTCGTGATGAGGAATTATCTAAAGGGTGGGGGCAAATTGCCACCCCCCTTGAGATTCAAACAACGGGTGGTAAACAGAAGATGAATTGCACTAATACAGAAGGTGCATTCCGTATGATTCAATCTATTCCGTCCCCTAAAGCAGAACCTTTCAAGAGATGGCTTGCAAAGGTCGGGTATGAGAGAGTGCAGGAGATTGATAACCCGGAATTAGCACAGGAAAGGATGAAAAGATTGTACGAACAGAAAGGCTATTCAAAAGAATGGATAGATAAAAGATTAAGAGGGATTGCTGTAAGGCAGGAATTGACATATGAATGGAAAAACAGGGGAGTAAATGAGGGAGTAGAATTTGGAATACTTACTAATGAGATTAGCAATGCAACCTTTGGCAAAACTGTTGAGGAGTATAAGCAGTTCAAAGGGTTGAAAAAGCATAATCTTAGAGATCATATGGATGGCATTGAGCTGATACTTACAATGTTGGGTGAAGCCACCACCACCAGGCTTACTGACAACAGGGATTCACAGAAGTTTCCTGAACTGCAAAAAGATGCGAAAGATGGCGGAGACGTAGCAGGCTCTACAAGAAAAAATATTGAATCAAAATTAGGACAATCTGTAATTTCTGATGACAATTATCTTGAAGTGCCTGAAAAAGTGAAGAGGCTGAAAGATAAACAGTAATTTATCTAAGACTATACATCTGTCCAGAAATGGACTGACTCTTCCCTGCCGTCAAGCATGACAATAACCTTATGCGTCCCGGAAGTCATGTTTGCAAAAGGGATTGCAATATTGCCTTCATGCACGCCACCGTCTGAAACAAAGACATTCCCGCTCGCAACAGTCTCATTGTCCACAAGGACAAGGACTGTATAGCTGACATCTGCATTCTCATGGTTGCCTATGCCATACTCTATTAAGATTGTGCCGTCCACCGGGGCTTTTGTGTAATCCAAAAGATAAAGCTCGGTGAAGCTCTCATCCCTGTCTGTTGTCAATATTAATACTGTGACTATTGCTATCCCTATGATGCATGCGATTATTATCATGTTCAATATTTTGTCTTCATCGTCTGATTTCTTTGCAGCCATCTTATATCTCACCGGTAAATATAATATTTTGTGCTTACTTTTTTATATCTTTCATCAGCTTTTGATGGGTTTGATCATGGCTGTACAATAAGGCCCGGATGAATATCCAATAAAGTTTCTGATATAAAAGGTTCACCTCTTGCAGTGACCACTTAACTATATGCTGTGCGTTCTTTAGAAATATATTGCATGGGCAGGTTTGAGGCTCTGCTGGGGCAGAAAGAAGGTATTACTCTTGATTTTAAGGAAGTCCTGCCTGAGCCTAAAAAAGTTGCACAGTCAGTTGCTGCTTTCTATAATTCCTGCGGCGGGAAAATAATTGTAGGCGTTGATGACAATAGAAAACCAGTAGGTCTAAAAGAGCCTCAAGAGACAGAGCACAGGTTTGTCCAGATAATCCGGAACTGGTGCAAACTGGATAAGGAGCCTGGAATAGAGTTCGTGAAGTATAAAGACAAAGATTTCCTCATAATCCATTGCCCTAAAGGAAAAGACACTCCTTATTTTGTCAGAGGAGAGCATAATCCAAGAGTAAGGATCGGGTCTTCTAATATGCCTGCCAACAAGGAAGAGATTGCAAGGCTTTACAGGGAAGGCTCTTCGAAATCACAGGATATATATCCTGTTGAGAATGCGACACTGGATGATCTGGACCTGGATAAGATCAAAGATTATCTTAAGGAAAGTGAATTGACAAATACATTGACTAATGATTATCTGATTGAATTGATGATAAAAGAACATTTTATTGTCAGGGAAAATGAAGAGCTTGTTCCCACCATTGCAGGGATTCTGCTGTTCGGGAAGAATCCGCATAGGAATATTACTCAATGCGAGATAAGGGCAGACAGGTATGTCGGCGATTCAATGACTGAATGGATTGACAGGAAAGATATTTATGGAACATTATTTGATATGATTAAACAAACAGAAAACTTTCTGCTCAAAAATATGAGAACATCTGCTAAGGTTGTCGGTTTTAAGACTGAGTTCAGGACAGAGTATCCTGTTGAGGCATTGAGGGAAGCTTTGATCAATGCACTGGTCCACAGGGACTGGCACAGTCCCAATGCTATTCTTGTAAGGATGTTCGGCAGCCATGTTGATATTTTAAGTCCCGGGGAATTATTGAGGCCGCTTAAGATAGATGATATCAAAAAAGATGATTATGTTCCATTATCACGGAACAAGACAATTATTGAAGTTTTCGGGACTCTTGGAATGATGGACAAGAGAGGTACAGGGTTTCTTCGTATTAGGGATGCAGTGAACAAGTGGAATCTGCCCCCATCACAATTTACAGAGAAAACAGGATATTTTAGAATAAGGTTTGTCAATCCGATGATACAAAGCATTCCTGTAATCGGTGAATTGAATTTGAATGAAAGGCAAAGAATGTTTTTTGAAAAATTTACAGGAGATAATATCACTACCAAAGATTATATTGAACTTATTGGCTGCACCAAAAGAACAGCTATACGTGATTTGGGAGAATTGGTTAAACTTAATCTTATTGCACAGAAAGGCCCTGTTACCGGAAGAGGGCGATATTATGTTTTAAAGGTGACAAAAGGTGACAAAAGGTGACAAAAGTTATTATACTGTACAGTCATGGAAGAAGCTGATGGATAAAAGGGGATACAGTAAATATTTCTGATGGATTAAATGAAAGGCAAAAGAAGGCAATTGAATATTTGAAGATTAACAAGAGGATAATGAGGAGTGAATATGTTAAGTTAAATACTTGTCATTAAATTTCTTATCAAGGCCCGGATGAATATCCAATAAAGTTTCTGATATAAAAGGTTCACCTCTTGCGGAGGTCATAAGATTATATGCGGTTATTTTGGATATATGCAAAAGATGAAATAGCCCGGTAAAAAATCTTCTGAAAATTCTGTCTCCCGTATGTATTTATATAGTTGATGATATAATATGTATCATATATGTTGTACTAGATATGTATCATTCTAATGTAGTAACTATATCATATATATCCTACTATCTATATATCATTTTTGGGTAGTAACCCGCAGCACTAATATGTGGTGACTAATAGCGTTTTTTGTAATCAACCGAAATCTATATTAAGGATGAATTTTGATTTCAGAAAGGTATTTATATGTTAAAATGTATATTTAGTTTACTCACAGGTATCTCTCAACCATAAATTATTCGGTGAAAATTATGAAAGGAAATACTTCGTCTTTGGGCTTGGACATAAATTGTGTATTTATGTTTTTTATTGTTGCTGCATGCTTCCTTGCAGCCAGTGCGATGTCGGCGTTTGCTGTTTCTGCGGCGACGCATGATGCGATCATCACTATAACTCCAGAGTATGCAAACTGTAATGGTCTTGGAAATATATTTATCCTGAATGTAGAAAATGATGTGAGCAGTGCTGATAGCATTTTTGAAGGGCGGATATACAGCGGAACAAAAGGTATTTCTGAATTTTATTGCGGTCCTGCGCCATTAGGATGGACATTATCTGATTATGCCGGCGGCGATCCGAATTTGCCGGATTATGGCTATTGTGAATATAAGACAGAATGGGATGGTCCTGCTGTAATTGATCCGAGTGAAAATCTTAATTTTACTTTTAATGCCACAATGTGGAGTGAAGAATGCTTCAGTGAATTTCTGATTTCAACTTTAGACAATAAAAGACCTGAAGGAGAACACGAATATAAC
>JAGLUQ010000088.1 GCA_023134675.1 Candidatus Aenigmatarchaeota archaeon
GACTGCACCAGCACAAGAGACGCAGAAGCAGGACCGCTTATATCTGCTGTGACATTAGCAGCACCTGTACCGTTCATGACACAGTCTACATATATAGTAAAAACAGCTTCGCCGCCAGAGGAATTTATCAGGCCGGGGTTTGGCTCAACATGCACATTCTCAAGTTCAAGTGCAGAAACTGCGCCGGAGCAGATGCAAAAAGTTGCAAAAAAGACCATGGCCCAGACCAGGCATGCTCTCCTTCCCAACATTTCAGCACATCTTATCTGCATCATTCCGCACCAATATCGTTTCTGTTTCCTTTATTTTCAATCCTGTCCGCCAGCATCCACACAATCCTACGCATGCCTATCTTGACTTCCTCATTTCTGCCGGAAATTTCACCGAGCGACATAAGCTTATAGCAGTGAGTATTTGCCGTCGCCCAGGAAAGATTAAGCATTTTTGCTATCTCATATGTAGAAAGAGCCCGCTCTGACTTCTTAAGCAGTTTCATAATAATCTTATCTGCTTTGCCTAAAAGAATTCCGGTATTGTTTTGCATTAAGTCTTAATTGCTGCCGCCGGTTTATATATCTTTTGATATTAAGAATAATAAATAGAATAGTAATATAAACTATAATAAATACATTGATATATTAAGATATAAAAACAACAACAAGAAAGCAAAAAAAGCATCAAAAAATCAACAGAAAATCAATACAAAAAACCAAACAATTTAAAAAACAAAGAGCTTAAAACATTCCCAACATTATCAACTATGCCTGCATCACCAAATAATTGTGCCGCAACCCCCTTCACTTCGCTTTCATGTATATCTTCAGAATCAATCCAATACTTTGCCTGCGCCTTAATCCCATATTCTTCAACAGATACAGGATAGTTTCCCGGCTGTTTTTTACCAGTATCCCACGCAGTGTAAATTGTCTCAATTGATGATTTCTCAATAAAACCGGCAACATACATATCATCCACAACATTTCCGGAACTGTCGACTATGCTGAACCTAACAGAATAATCAACATCGACAGTGCCTGCATTTTCAAGTATCGCAGAGATGACCATAACATCTCCAAGTTCTGTGGGTTCTACATCTAAATCTTTGATTATAACACTTTGATGCATTTCCAGTATCTCAAAATCATGGTCAACCACGTCTGACGCCTTGCCGTCAATCATAAACCGAAATGCAGCAGTATACTGGCCTAAATCAAGCTCGCTTGTATTGTAGCCAATCCTTATTTTCTTGTTCCTACGCGAAAATATCTGTGTTTTATCGCCTATAATTTCCTCAACAACATTTCCTTGACTAAATACAGTAACATAAGGAATCAAAGAAATATGATACGCCCCTATATTGTTCAGGTCTGCTTCAAAATAGACCACATCTCCCTTTGCCGTATCTTTCACATTAAATCCGGATATCTCTACATCATCTAAAGATACAGCATAGGAAAGTGTAACAGATAAGAGAACTACCAAAAATAAGGACAATTGCAGGAATATATGCTTCCGCAGGAACTGGCTTCTATACATAGCTCTTATTTGAGCACCAGTCCTTATTAAAAATTACCCCATCTCTGTCAAACAGAAATGCCTGTCCATCAGACATATCATACATATTGCCGCCGGAAGAACCCCACAGCTTATAGGCATGATAAAAATCCAGAGCAGACGCATCTATAGGAAACCATGCACCGTCAATCCTGGCTAAGACATACCTGTGCCCCGAACCCTCGGCAACATATGCCTTGATACCTCTGGCATTCAGAAGGCTCGCCAAAAGCACAGACATCTCAGAACAGTCGCCTCTACCCAAAAAAAGCACTTCTTCAGCATCAATATCTGCATCAACAGGCGTATATTCTACAGAGCTGTAGACAAAGGAATGAAGATCATATGCAGTCTCAACATCACCGTAGCTGTCATAAGTAAGCATATATGCAGTATCTTCTATAATGCCGTCATATCGCAGAAGATCCCTCAGCCCGGGATGATCTATGCATCCGGTATAGCTGAATGTCTCAACATAAGGATTGAAACTATGCATTATCTCCTCACGGTCCGTATTCCACCGATCAAAAGAATCCTGTTCTGCGACCACCAAAACATCACCAGTGATACTGTTTCCTATACCTGAAGAAATCTGCACATCACTAAATACATCAGATGGCATATACCACAGGATACAAAGAACAAAAAATACAATAAAGATACGCACCAGTCTTTCAGATATTTTATGCATACACACCACACCAATTTTGCAAAAACAAGGCAGATACACTAAATAGATGCAGTTTTATAAAGGTTTAGCTGATGAGAAAAAAGATTTATTTCTTACACAACCTTATTTTTTTACTTCGGAACGCATATTGTCGTTGAATCTGAATACTGACATGTTTCGTTTCTCTTTAACTTTAAAGGTCTTGTATACTTTCTTAAGCTGCACATCTCTTTTTTTTATATTTTTTCTTTGGGCAGGGTGTCTGATTTTCATGTGCTTCCCGTATTTGAACAACTTCTTAAACAGCGCATGATTTACCAATATATCTTTGCATTTTAAGAGTATTGTCTTATAATCCCGAATCTGGCGCCTGTACCTGTGAATCAGGAGCAGGATAATTATGGCAGCAATGCCTACAAATATATTCCTATACCCTTCCTTCAGATAAACATGAAAGTGCGAGACTGTCTCCCCCTCATCATACAGGAAAAGCACGGTGTAAGTCTCATCCTCTCCTGTAGGTATCTGAACCATTTCCAGATACAACGAGCTGTCAGGTTTAATGAAATCTATATGCTTCAGATAATCAAACCCGCTTATGACCACATTCATGTTATGCAAAGTTATATCGCATATGTTCCGGACTGTAAGGTTTATCCTTGTTTCCTCACCTTTTTTGACAGTTGCATTCCTCGGCTCAAACTCTATGCAGTCCATATCAGAATATACTTGCTCTCTTGGAACCTCAGGCACAAACAAGATTATGTTTTTTTCCCACTCATCTTCCCCGTCAGAGATAACAATGCTTAAGAAATGATATGTACTTGAAAAATCAGATATATTGAATACTATTGTCTTTTCCTCACCCGAAGAAAGGCTGCCTATATTTTCTTCATAATCTATACCAAACGACGGCGTAATCATAGTCTTGATCGAAAGGCTGGTGAAATTGAAAGTGCCTGTGTTCGTAAGTTTCACTAAGATTGTATCATTTTCCTGTGCCACCCTAAAAAACCATGGCGCTGTGATTGTTATCTCCTTGATATCTATAATAGGTTCTGTTTCTTCCGGCGGCAGGCTCTGCGTCGGTAAAGATGTATAACTGGATGAGCCATAACCAGATGGAACAGTTGGAGACAATGATGGAGGATGATATACTGAAAAATTTATAGCAACAGCTACTGTCGGGACTATATATGAAGCTACTGTTATATTATGAGTTGAGTTTAATTCCGCTTCATCTACAGGTACAGGCAAAGGCCGGAACACAAGCAGATGGTCACCTTCAGAGATATTCTTTACACCAATGATAACGACGCTGAAAAATACACTTGTACCATCTATATCAACAACAGTGTTTGAGGGAAAGAAAAGAATGTTATTCTCCAGATACTTTGAAGTGTCTGTAAGCTCAAAAGATATATCAAGCGGGACAGAAAAAGGGAATCTATTAGTTATCTCAAAAGGGAAGACATATACGTTATCTGACTCCAGCACACCTGCATCGACAAATGTAGGATCAACACTTATCGCTAAAATGGAACTGGCAGACAAGGATAACAATATCACAGAGATAATGATAGCAAAGAACATCTGCCCTACGCAAAAGAGTTCACCCTTATGTATTAACATATTCTCCAGCTCCTGAGCAATAATCAATAGTTTCGCTCCCAAATATAGACACGATTATATTTGCAGTATAATTACCATTATCTGTGCCGGGCTGCGATCTTATCTGAAAATCAAAGCCGTTCACAAAAGAGCCGACAGTAAGATCATTGACAATGCATAGCTCTTCTGTGTTCTTATAATTGTCCTCATCAATCTCGCTGTTGTCCGGAACATTTCTCCAGCCGTCGCCAGGTATAAATATCTGAAAATTGCCGAGCGACATGTTCACATCAATATGGTTGGAATCTCCAACAATGCCATTGTCAAAATCAGAGGAAGATATGAAGACATCAATTGTTTCGCTTCCTGTATTCTTGATAATGAAAAGATTTGTATTATTGTCAGAATAGACGCCGATATCATAGCCGGCATATATGCCCCCGTAACTGCTATTATAGCTGTACCAGTTGCCGTCATCTATTATAGGCCCTATCTGAAATACATGATCGTTTATATCTCCGCCCATATCTTCAAAAACAATATGGTTAATCTCCGGCTTAACTGAGACAGACATAGTGGTGTTCACAAGATATCCGAGAGGTGTTGACAATGAATCTATACTGTTTAAGGCTAAGAAAAACACGATTCCAAAGAAGATAAAGACAGGAAACTTCCTGAAAACATTATCCTTAGCCATTTTCATCACACCCTTAATCAATCATAGTATCCTTAAAGCATTTATCTTAAGGTCAACACAGTCTCTACATAAGACCTTTTATTTTGTTTTTCATATTCCCCATCCTTGATTCCAGCGCATTGATGTCTGACTCTATTAAACTGTACTTGCTTGAGATAGAGCCAATAATACTATCTTTTATCGGAGACTTTCCATTTTTAGATGTTCTGGATCTATATGAATATACGACATACAGCACAATCCCTGCAAAAATGATAAATAACAATCCGGAACCTGTATTCTTTGTAGCCAATGCTGTCGGCGCTGCAATAAAGCTCGTATCTGTCTCTTTTTGCACTGTCCTTGAGAATGT
>JAGLUQ010000089.1 GCA_023134675.1 Candidatus Aenigmatarchaeota archaeon
TATCATACTTACGCGGGCTGTCTGTGCCGTTTTTAGCTATCAGAATATGAAGATTTCAGATTCAGAATATTATCCATTATCATTTAGGGAACCAAATATCAAAGTCATAAACTCATCTTTCAATGATTCTGATTTCATGTCTGCGGCATCAATCGAAAGGCTCAAGAGCGAACTTGGTCTTGCTTGTGATATGCTTGGTGAACGTTTGAATCTTCTTCTGCTTGATGGTTCTGTCGTGCTTCATCCGTCTGTCAGGGTGGATAACGGAAACAATCATAGAAGTGATTATGACCATCTTGTTGAGACTACAAAAAAAATGTATTTATTGTCGCTTGAAAATAGTGCACCTCTTGCAGGCATTGTTGAAGATTCAAGAAGCCAGTCATTTATAAAGAATTGTAAGGGTTTGCTTGATATAACAATTTTAAAAGATCTGGAAAATGTGAAAGATACACATTTCCTGACACACTGCCTGTCGGTCGGTGAAAGGACATCTATTTTCAGGACTGTTGATACCGGCGACAAGGTGCCTGCTGAACTCAAGGGCTTTGAAAACAATCTTTTTTCGTTTTATATCAGATCTTCTGAATTTGACAGGGCATTGAGGATTGATTTCGTCGCCGGCGATGATCCTGTCGCTCTCGGCTCATGGATTGCTTCTGCTGTGTTCTCTATGTCAAGGCACAATAGCGTATATGGGATACCGCCCGTGATAATAGATGCTGACCAGAGAGCAAAGCTGTCGGGTGATGAGCTTCTGTTTGTTGAGAAGGAGATTAAAAAAAGGACAGGCAACCTTTCTTCATTCTCTGAATTGAGAAGGAATTCCAGGCCTATCTAGTTCTGATTTTTGGGCAAGACTTATAATTCTATTTTCAAAAAGATTTATTAAGAGCATCTGGTTGATTCTATGGGTTCCATTCAGTTTCATAGTAAGGATATAGATACTTATCGTTTAACAGGAATATTACGTACAAAAGTTTTTGATTCGAATTCTTCAGATGGCTCCGATATCGGTGATGATCAGCCTTCATATGTTGCTGATGAAACCTATATCGATTTTAAAGAGCCTTTGAATTGGAGTGCTGTTCTTGGCGAACAGAAATATAATCCTGATGTGAGCTTTGATGCACTGGATTGTCTGTTTTATCACTTGAAAAATATAAAGGCCTCTGATAAACATGTTTTTTCACGAGGATTTTTGAGAGATAGATATTCATGTGATGAGACAGTAAGCAATAAACTGGAAACTCTTAGCGAAATAATTGATATACTTAACAGTTCTTCTTCAGGAGATGAGCATTATTCTGATATAATAGAATTCCTCTATAAGCCACTTTATAAGATCAGAGAAGATTATGTGTTTGTCAAGCATTCCTTATCTCTTGATTATGTGGATATCCCTGATGATGCTCTTGAGTGGGTCAAACCTCTTTTTGAGTTCTATCGGCTTGATATGTTGTCTGCCGGAGATGGAGGGAGCCTAAAAAGGAAACTTGTCTATAATCCTCCTGAAAATAAATCTGATGAACCTTATTTTAAGATAGAAAAAGGGGTTGATGCTCTTCTTTGCTTTCCTATTGATGAAAAACATCGTAATTTAAGCATTGATCTGAGTGTCTTAGAAAGTCATATTAATGAAGACGATATCAGAACTTTTGTTGACCGTAAATTAATTGAGATTCTAAATGGTAATAATAATAATTTTAAGGTTAAATTAACACCTAATGGCTCTTTTGTAAGAATGGGTATTTTCAATAAACAAAAAGATAAAATATCCGGTCTTTTAGTACCTCGTGATTTTTTGCGTCCTGAAACTCCTATAAGGATTAGCGAACTTATAAGCTTGGATAAAACAATAATATAATATTATGAAATTTTTAAAAATTGGAATTATTTAAATAGATATATAAACAAAGAAGAATATGTGATATTTATGGCTGATGAGTCAATGTTTACAGTTGTTGTCGGGGCTCTGGTTCTTATAGCTGGAGTTATCGGACTTGTGTCTTATTCTTCGGGAGATGGCTCAGGTCTTGATTTTGGCATTGACCTTTCTGCAATCAAGGCTCCGACAGGTAATCTGCTCAAAGGATTTTTTGATTCAAGCACCCAGACTGTAGAGTTTAGCGCAAGGCTTGTCTCGCCTGAGTATCAGAACATCAATTTTAAATTTAGTGATCCTGTTGATTCAATAATCCTTAACTATACAATGCCTAATCCGTCTATATCTGTGAACGGCATGCCTTTTTCTTCTGAGATGAATCATGTTGTCCTTGATGGTTTTGAGGGAAGCGTGACAATATCTGAAAAAATCAGCATTGACGGTAAGGTAACTTCTGTCTCTTTCAACAATGTTGATATGAATCCTGAAACCAGTGTATCTGTCAGTGCTGAAAATATTTCAGCAGATTACCTGTCTATAATAGGTACACCTGGCAAATCTTTTGAGCTCATTAATGTCTATGGTGTTGTGAATGTATCAACTGAAAGCGGAAATATAATGTACCAGAAAACTGCCGGTGATATGGAGATAAAGTCGTTTGATGGCGACCTGCGCATAGAAGATGGTGTAATATATCTTGAAGGTACAGGTATCTTAAAGGAGAACGCCCTGAAAAGTCCGGGCATATAGGTGATTCTATGGTTGACTTTGCAGCTATTCTGCAACCGCTTGGCGAATATTCCCTGTATCTTATACTTCTTTTCATATTGATTGTTATTGTCGCTGTGAAGATAACAAAGATGATTATAGGTATGGGAGTCGCTGCAGTTCTTGGCGGTCTTTTTCCTTATTTTATAAATGATATACTTAAGATAAGCGGTCTTGTTGAGCCAGGATTATCATCAAGCCTGACGTTTGCTCTTCTTGGTGTGATAATATACGGGGCGTATTCTGTTCTTACATTCCTTTACAGCACTGCAAAGATTGCCGGCAAGGCAGCTTTTCTTCCATTAAGGATTCTTGCATTTATCGGGGATGTGACGATAAAGATCGTGTCTTTTGTCGGTGCTCTTATCCTTGCGCCTTTTAGGTTTATTGCAAAAGCTATTTCGGAACATAAGGAAGATGAGAAAAAAGATATAGGTAAGGATGATGAAAAAGACATAGATAAAGATGATGATGAGGATTTCTGGAAAAAGCGCGAAGAGCCTGAACCTAAAGAATATGAAGATTCTGAAGATATATCTGTAGATAAGACTGAAGAGCTTGTGCATGAAGATGCAGGCAAGGATGGCAAGGACTCTTTCCTGAATCAAGTCTATGCTAATTATGAAGAGTTTGAGAAGGATAAAAAGAAGAAAAAGGACTGATTATTTCTTCAGCAGAGTATTCAGGCTGTTTTTCTTTCTGTAGATTCTGAATGTTATGTATATGACTGTGATTATGGCAAGTGCTATGATGATATATTTGAGATATTCTTCTGTGTTGATGTTTCTTCTTTCGGTTTCTGCAGTTTCTGTATAATCAATGCTGTCCTGTATCGTGTCAGTCATGTTTTTGTCTTTTTCATCAGAGGTCTTGTTGTCCTGCGGTATTGCCTGGGTTTCATTGTCCGGAGGTATATCTATATACTCTGCTAATCCAGGAAGCCCTTCATCTTCGCCAGAGCCTCCCTGTGGTGTCTCTTCAGGTTCCTCTTCAAGTTCAAGAGTCTCTATATCAGGGTTTGTAGACAGGACATAGACCTTGCCGTCGTATGATCCGAAAATTATGTCAAGGAAGCCGTCATTGTCAATGTCAAGGACTGCAGGAGATGAGACTATCTTTCCTTCAGCAGCAAAAGACCATATCTCAGACCCGTTCCTGTCTATCGCATAGATTAGGTTGTCATTTGATCCTGCTATTATGTCCAGCTTTGAGTCATTGTCTATGTCAACTATCACAGGTGATGATATTATCTCGTCTTCTGTGGTGAATGTATCTATAATCTCTCCGTCAGAGCCGTTCAGGATGTATAACATGGTGTCTCCTGAGCCTATCACAATCTCTGTCGTATTGTCATTGTCTATGTCATATATTGCCGGCGTCGATATGACTCTTTCTTCTGTTCCCTGTGACCATTCAGGAGCTCCTGTCTTAGCGTTAAGTGCATATATGCTGTAGTCTGTGGAGCCGAAGACCACTTCCAGGTCGCCGTCGCCGTCTATGTCTGCAATCGCTGTAGAGCCTAGTATGACGTCATCTGTAGTATAGTTCCAGATGATGTTTCCGTCTGTTCCTTTGAGAGCGTATACATTGAAGTCTCCTGAGCCTATGATTATGTCAGGAATATTGTTCCCGTCAATGTCTGCAATAGCCGGTGATGAGAGGAATATCTGGCCTATGCTTTTGTTCCATTCCATACTGCCATCGGAGGCAGTTAGGACATAGAAGTTGCCGTCGCCTGAGCCTATCGCGACTTCAAGCTCGCCGTCGTTGTCTATGTCATATATTATGGGAGATGAGTGTATTAGGTTACCTGTCTTGAATTTCCATATGAGAGTCCCGTTGTTTCCGTTCAGGGCGTATATATAAGTGTCATCCGAGCCGAAGATGACATCAGGTATTGAGTCATTGTTTATGTCTTTGACTGCAGGGGATGAGACTATGCCTCCGCCTGTCTGGTATTTCCATGGGATGTTTCCGTTCTCGCTGTCAAAGGTGTACATGTTGCCGTTGAGAGAGCCAATTATTATTTCAAGCTTGCCGTCGCCGTCTATGTCTTCTATAGCCGGTGATGAGTCTACCTGAATGCCTATGGTGTATCGCCATCTGAGCTTTATCTCTGATGATGCGTTTGATATTTGCGGGTCTGTTACTGCGCTTATGTG
>JAGLUQ010000009.1 GCA_023134675.1 Candidatus Aenigmatarchaeota archaeon
CTTTAACATATAAAATACTGTTCGCACATAAACAGATATATACCCTAAGACCCAATTATCACTATGGCATTCAGTGTCGAGTACATTATTGAGAGGCTTGAGGAGCAGGGCCTGTTCAATATAATCCTTCCTATCCTTCTTGTGTTTGCGATAGTCTACGGCATCCTCGGAAAGATAAATCTATTCGGCGATAACGACAAGATAAACGCAGTAATAGCCTTTGTTTTCGGCATGTATGTGACCATGTTCACAGAGTTTGCGTTTTTCCTTACAAATATAACTGCTGGCGGCATGACAATCCTTGTAGGCCTCCTCTTCTTCCTCATGATAATCGGCTTCGGCTCATCCTTATCGGGCGGCAGCCCGACATCAGTCTTGTCTGATCACAAGGACGCACTGACAATAGCTCTGATGCTTATCGGCGGCATCCTTTTCGTCAACAGCGGCGGTCTTCTTATCATCGGTGGGTATGCGATAAGAATCGGCTTTTCAGATATCCTTAGCCTGACCTTCCTCTATGTGGTCTACGCTGTGATAAAGAGTTTGTTAGGTGTCGGTAAACCTGACTATAACAAGGTGCGCAATCTTATGAAGCAATATAACAGGATAAAAATGGATATTGAAGACCTAAGTAATGATCCATCTGATAATCCGCGCAGGGAAGAGCTTCAAAGAGACCTCGGACGTATTGAAGAGAAGATAAAACGGATGGGTGTCAAGAACCTGGACGACTTGATGGGTGATGATAAAATGTATGCATACGATCATCCTATCCATATGGCAGGCCGTTATGGAAACCCGTATCATAGAAGAAGAAGATTATATTGATTCAAACATCAAGATGCGCTGATTTCTTTCCATACACAACCTTAGAATCAGAATTAAGCATTGCATTAACAATATCTTTTATCGGCTCTGCAAGATACTCATATTTGTTTTTCAGCACATTATATGTTTCCTGAGCAGTCTTATATCCTTCTTCGCCACCTTTCTTGATAAGATTATAGAACGATACAGCATAGTCAAGCTTGTCTTTTGCTGAAAGTTCGCCGTATTCTTTCACAGCAGACCTATAAAGTTCAGCACCCACCTCATCTGCTTTTGACCAGACATGCCCTATTTCATGGGTCGCTGTGGAATCAACAACGCTGTCTTTTATCTTGGTCATGAATTCCTTGTAAGTCTGCGCCTTGTCAAGTCCGACTTCACCCAATAGCTTATATTTATCTCTTATTGAATCATACACTGCCTGCGTTGTGCTTAATATCTCTTCTTTTATGTCTTTAGTGTTCACCAGCATATCTCCTGTTTCTGTATTGATAGCTGCTGTATCGACTGGACTTTCTCTAACACTAACGCCTCTTGCCTCTCTGTTCCCTGAACGCTTCATCTTAGCGACTGTCTCATTTATCTGCTTATAGATATCTCCAGTACTCAAAACTCCGACACCAACAACCCCTGCACAGAACACAGCAAATAAAAGAACAATCTCAAGCATACAATAAATAGTGTTCGTCCGGTTAATATATGTTTAAAAGAAAAAACTTTTCGTTTGAAAAGAATGAAAACCTAAACCTTTTCCTCTAAAACACCGATATCTTTGCCGATCTCAAGCCATGCCCATGCCCAGACAATAGCCTCAAATGCGCGTACAAGGTCATCCTTCTCAAGAAAATGCCCAGTATCTGATACATATGCCTTTATGTTCACTAGAAATTCTTCACCCTTGGAACCCGAAGCCTTTACCCTGACAACCTCTTCCTCGCACTTCTCAAGCCATTTGAGCGTCTCTGTCTTAAGCTGTTCATCAACACCCATAAGAATCAGTTCTATTTTTTCTTTATCTTCCCAAGAAGCTTCTTTTTCATAACCATCTTATCTCTTGTGGCCTTGAAATTGCCGCCTGAAGATATCTTCTTGTCTATCTTGTCCTCTTCACTCTTTATCGCATCAAGAAGGAACGACATATTCTCCTCAAGTGATATTATTCTTCTAAGTCCCCAGATAATTCCGGCAATCATAACGATTATGAGTGCGAGGATATATGTCTCTGTACCTATTATCATAAGAATCACTATACTTATTTTTGCGCTTATAACTTATATAGATTATCCAAGATTCTCAAGAAACTCCTCTTCAGCGAAATTAAGTTTTGCAGGGATAATCAGGCAATGCGGATGCTCCCCAAAATCAGCCTTTTGAAGGTCCTTTATCATCCCGTACCTGATAAGGCTTCCCTTACCCAGATGCGCGCAGACTGCAATCTTCGTCTCGGAAGATATAATCCTCCCTTTAACCTTCTTCTCAAGTTCTAAAAGCAGACCCATACCCTCGCCCGCACTCATGCCTATATCAAGCAGGATAAGGCTGTGCATCCCGTTACTTAGGTTATCTGAGATATTCTCATATGGTGATGTCGGAAAATAATTGTCCTGCGGTTTTGGCAGGCTCACAACCTTGCCGAATTTATACAAAGAAAGCCCTGTCTCGGCAACAGCAGTGAATATCGATGATGAATGCACTATATCAACCTTTATCCCCTTCTTCCGTGCATCAAGAATAATCTCTGCATGAGTTGTGGCAGACAGTGGATCTCCGCCGACAAGAAGCACAGTATCTTTCTCAATAGCCGAACTGATAATCTTCCCGCTCTCCTCAACTCCTTTCCTGTCAAGTACAGTTATCTTTTTTTCGATAATCTTTTCAAGGTATGATATATCAATCTTAAGGGGGCATGTATAGATCTCAAGAAACACTTTTTCTGCCTTCTTGCACGCTTCAATCCCGCGTAGAGATATATCTTTCTCATCACCGATTCCAAGCCCTATTAAATATAACATGATCAATAATTCAAAGGAGAATTTTTTAAGCTTTCGCCTTATTGGCTTGAGGTGCATTCTTTCTCAATGTATAGGAGACTGTTGCCTTGTACGGATAAGCATATATATTGTCTGCAATTATTTTGATATTTTTATCCTGTGTCTTTCCATAGTATAATCGTTCTGTATATTTGTCACCTTCTGTTGTAATCTCTTTTTCAGTTAGCTCAAGAATTATAGTATTATCAATTGTTGCAGCTTCATCTCCTTTGAGATATAAGCTCATAGATTTGTCATCACGGCTTCTTAAAAACATGAAGCCCAGTCTGTTTTCCTTGATTGAGATAGTGCCGTTGATTCCATAGTCTTGGATGTTGTCTTCTTTTTTTATGAGCATAATCTCATGAGGTATAAATATCTCATAGAATCCATCCACATCGGGTTCAATCTTTATTTCTTCTGCAGATATATTAAATAATCTGGGCTGATTTTCCAGTGTGTTTATTGCTAATTCTAAGAGATCCTGTAAACTTGCTTTCGGTTTAGAATTCATCATTATTTATTATCAAAGGGATTTATGCTTTATTCCTTTCTGGATCTAATGCCCTATTGCTTGCATGGTCTGATCTTTTATTCTTTGTTGTTCAAACAGTTCATCAATAACTTTTATAAATTCAGTATTTAGATGTCCTGTATATCTCTTATTTTTTGTATCTAATTTAAGGACACCATAATCTTCTTTTTTAATCTGTTTACTGTCTTTGATACAGTCTGGATTTTTTATAATATAAAATGATCTAGTATTGTCTTTTTCAGATATACCATATCTATAGAAAGAATTACCTAATTTGATATCTCCTCTTTCTGGCAGTTTATTTATGTCTTCTATGGGTATTTGTATATCTCCATTATCTCTATCAGAAGCCATACCAAGGCTTATCGTCGCAAGGATGACACTTCCTACACCCAAAGTCACGGCAAAAAGGAATTCTATCATTATGATCACTTGTTTATGTGTTTATCATCTACAAGTTCACCAAGGCTTATCGTCGCAAGGATGACACTTCCTACACCCAAAGTCACGGCAAAAAGGAATTCTATCATTATGATCACTTTAAATAAATTGCATTCTCTGGTTTATATGTTTTTTAGCTTCAGCTTGCAGAGTTCTCGCCATTTCCAAGGTCTTCATGTTTTTCAACAATATTTTTATCAACAAACCCCTGCTTTCCTTCAAGTATCATATCAATTATCATCTTGACGACCGGATCGTCTTTTGGTATATGTATGAAACCATTCTCATCAGCATGGTACTTCTTTTCAAAATCATATCTTATACTCGGCGGCGGCGTAAGTGTCCTGCCATCAATCCCCCAATGCACCGCAGACACAAGATGTTTCCTCTTGATGCCGAAAGCTTTTCCGAAGCTTTGTATATTTTTCTCAAGATTTTCTTCATCCTTGAAAGTTCCGGATATCTTGTCATAGCAATCTTCAACAGTCTTTGCGATATCAGAGAACACAAACTGCCCATAGTCAACAGAATAATGGATAAATATCTTTTTGCCGTCAGAAACCGCTTCTATATTCATAGGTATTGATGGTGCCTTTTTCTCAACAATATTATAATCTTCTTTTTCTCCCTGCATTACATCCTTTATTTCATAATCGCATATCTTATATAAGCGTAACTTTTCCTCAACACTTTCATCATCCTTGAATGTCCCGGTCTCCATGTCATAGCAGTCCTGAACAATTTGCGCTATTTCGCTAAGCTTTTCCTTTTCAAAATCTCCGCGGAAATAAAAGAACCGCATCTTATCCATATCTTCCTCAGCACATAAGGGTATTGAATAGATTTTGCCTGAACGCATATCCACAGGAGCTGGTACATCTATCTGATTTGTATACCTGAATGCATTAAAAGTTTTTTCCTCACCACTGATGTTTACAGTAACTGGTGACATCCTGCCTTGTACAATATCTTCCAATGAAATACACTTTCCAGTCATAAATTTTAACCTATCTACATATTACACCCAACAATATAAAAATATATCCCTTAAAATCTATCTATGAATCTTAAAGAAGCTCTTGAAGGAAAAATCCCCCAAAAAGATGCGGAACACATCTACCGCGCTTTTGAGATAATAGGCGACATAGCCATAATCCAGGTACCAAAAGAGATAGAGCAGCATAAGATGCTCATGGCCGAGACCCTGTGCACTCTTCACAAGAATATAAAAGTAGTCATAAGAAAGATAGACGAGGTTTCAGGAAAATACAGGGTAGGAAAATACGAGATTCTGATAGGCGAAAGGACAGACACTATCTATAAAGAAAATGGCATACGCCTGAAAGCAGACCCGACAAAGGCATATTTCTCATCCCGGATGAGCACTGAAAGGGAAAGGATGACAGAGCAGGTAAAAGATGGAGAAAAAATAATCTGTATGTTTGCAGGCATCGGCCCGTATCCTATAAATATAGCAAAAAAAAGGGATGTCAGCATAAAGGCAGTAGAGATAAATCCTGAAGCCACAAAGCTTTTTGCTGAGAGCCTGAAGTTAAACAAGCTTAAAGGTAATATTGAGATATTCACAGGCGATGTAAAAGACATAGTGCCTAACCTCCCCGAAAACTTCGACCGCATCCTCATGCCTGCCCCGAAAGACGCCCCCGAGTTCCTTGAGATAGCTCTGCAAAAAGTTAAAAAAGGCGGCATCATAAATTATTATGCTTTCGTCCCGTCAGAATATTTCGCAGACCTGGAATCTGATGTCAAAAACAAGTGCGAAAAATTAGGCAAAAAAGTAAAGATTCTCGCAAAAAGAAACTGCGGCAATATCGGCATCTGCCAGTTCCGTGCAGCAGTAGATATACAAGTCCTTGACTGATATTTATGGGGCCTTAGGGTAGCTTGGTCATCCTTGGGGGCTGGGGGTCCTCAGACCTGCGTTCAAATAAGGTTAAGAGCTGTCTTTTCCTCTGAAAGTCGCAGGGGCCCCATTTTTCTGTTCTTATCTTAAAAAATCAGCAATCCTGCCTGATTTATACAGGTATGTTATGTTCTTGATGATTTTGCAACAAAACCGAATTAAGTTATTGCACTGTACAAGTAATCTATATATGAAACTTCTGCACAAATAAGTAGCAGGTTGTAATGTCTAGGTCCGGATTGCTGTTTGCATTAAGTATTGTACTGTCTTTATCAGTTATTCTTTATAGTCCTATAATTGGTTACGATGTTCATGCAGTAAATTTGACAGCAGAAACAACAATTAATTCTCCTTTATATGGAATAAACATCAACCAGAGTGATCAATTTAAAATTACATTTCTTTCACAAAGTGATTATTCTCTAAAAAATATGACAATATATATCCCTCCAAACAACGAGACCTCAACAGATAATGAGCCATATTTTATTGTTGATAACAGTTCTAATTTTTCAGAGTGCTCTACTGGTATGTATTGTGATACTACTGCTATAACTTTTGCAGATTCTGCAGGTTATGTGAATGGAAAGGTTGTAAATTTTACATTTTATAGTAGAACTTTTGATTATGGTGCAAATATAGAAATATCCTTCGACGCAACCCCCATAAACACACAGACAAAACTCTACACCAACTGGACCGGAATGATAGATACTGATATCTATTCAACCGAAACCTCACTGGTAATAAACCCCCCTTACCTCACACTTTTAGATGATGCATTATCCTATAATTACACAAGAACAGCCTATGTCGGAGACAATCACAGTTTGGAAGACCTTAGTGTTGCAAATCTGGGTTCTGGACACGCCTACAATGTCACAGCGACAGCCAAAAACCTTACAGATAATGTGGAAATACTTTTTGATGAAACTATATTTATCGTTGAATCTATGGGTTCAGGGAGGATTTACTTCAACTGGACCATAAACGCAAAGACACTAGGAACTTCAAACATATCAATAACAGTCCAGGACCAGACCGGCGACTACAACGACACGATAAATGTCACGATAGATGTTGTAAACCTCACAGTCACCTCTTCTGTCCTTCAACAGAATCCAAATATCGGTGAAATGATAACAATCGTAGCAAACATAACAGGCAACGCATCAGATCTTCTGCAAGATTTCACATATATCTATGCAAATATAACCTACGATGCAATAAATATTACATCTGGCAATGTAGAAAACTTTACAGAAGAAATATGCACAAACTATGATTTCACAAAAAATGACACATTATGCGGAAAAGACTACACAGTATTCACTTGCGACTACATACCTGAAAGATCAGGCCTCTACAACCTGACAATATCGGCCACAGATGCATACATCGCTTTTAACGGAACAGATTATATAACAAAATACAAGACATCAATAAACACATCCAACTTCACAGTCGCCTTCGGAAATATCAATATCACAAAGACATTCGCAATGATGCCGTCAGTCAACGAAACTTTTGACACAAAGAAAGGTTTCTGGCAGTATGGTGAGGATAATACAGATACTGCATGGCTCTTCAACACATCAGGAAGTATTATGGAAAAGAAAAAGATAGGATATCCTGATGTGAATCTTCTGGAAGCCCTCCCGCCCAGCAAAGACTTCTACATGGAAGTTGATATAAAAGATATTAACCCGCAGGTAGGGTTAGTCTTCAGGGACAATGGGACGACAAATTATAAATTTTATTATGCAAATGACTATTTTCTTATTACTGAAGGGGTTAATATTTTATCATACGTTGAGTATGAAATAAATGTTTCAGAAATCCAAAAATTATCAGTATATGCAATAGGGAATGAATTTATATGTCTTGTGGATGATGAAGTTGTCATCCATACCTTCGACAATGATCCAATAGAATACGGCAAGGTCGGTCTGTTCTCTAAAGAGACAGCAACATTCGACAATTTCACAATCTACAACATCCTTGAGCCGGAAAAAGGTATTCTCCTCAACCAGACATTCAGAATGCACTCTTTCGCAGACATCCTTGACGGCGACATCTGGGGGCCTGTGAACATTTCCATGTCATTGAACGATTCAAAGATAATCAATACATCCGATTTGACTTTCATAGATGGCGCGAATGTTACAGTAAACAAAACCATGATAATAACCTGGGATCTTGAGACAGAAACTCTCGGAGATATAAACATGACTATAAACATCACACCTGCACACGGCACATCCGATACAAAAGACCTGAACGCGACAATCGTGCCATTGCTTGCATACCCGAACAATACTGTCATAAACTACAACGACCCTCAACTCCTTATCATAAATGTCACAGGTTTCGGTCCGTCTTTAGAAGGTGAGGATGGGATGTTTTCCGCAACATTCCAACAGCAGTACAGGTCTTATGGGGAGGGTACTGATCATTTTAATTTTGACTCTGACCTTTCAGACATAAGTAACAATCATTATGTATATAGTTGGTCATATATATGGACATCTATGTCGGGCATCTATGACCTTTCATTCACAATGGAAAACCTCTACAGCAAGAGCATCTCAAACACGACTGAATCCTTCTTTGTCAATTACGGAATCTTAGATATATTAGTCGGTACAAATATTATAACGATAAAGGGTGGGGGGTATGATGAACAGTCTGCAATAATCATAGCTAATAATGGTGATGTAAGAAACATAACTCTGAATTTCACATCTTTTAATACTACAGTTATCAATATATCGTCAACAGATACAATAAATCGAACTGAAGATCATCTGATGTCAGGAAAGAATAAAGAATATTTCTGGAACATTTCTGCAATTTCAGAAGGCTTATCAAATGTGACAGTAAAAGGATCAGCACTTTTTGGAAATGTTTTGATCGCTCAAAATCATACAATAAATGTGACTCTTGCTGATGATACAGAAGCACCAAAGGTCAGCAATGTTTCAATTGAATATGATATCATAAATCTCAAGGAAAATATCACGATCTATGCGAAAATAACAGATAACTATGCGGTCGATAAAGCAATAGTGCAGGTATTTTATCCTAATCTTTCTGGTTATTCTGAAAATTATACAATGTCGTCCACTTATTCCGAAGATAACACATATTATTCAATTTTTTCAAATGCAACATTAATCACGAATGATACTGAATTATATAGGATTAAGATATATGCAAATGATTCTGCAAGCTTTATGAACGCTTCAGACAACAAGACAACTTTCAACACCACAAACATATACCAGATAAATTACACATTAAATCACATCCTCTTCAATCGCGGCGAGACTGCAGAGACAACACTCTCAATCCTTACAGTCAACAACAACACGATAGATAATTACAACCTTACCATGCTCATGAAAAAGTCAGGAGAAGAGAATGACACAACCCTTCTTCCAAACAACATGACGACAGGATACAATTACACGATAGATGCATTAGATTCGACAGGAACATACAATTTCAGCATGAATGTCTCAAAAAACGGCAACACTGCAAACATCTCCGGCAACTTTTCGGTGAGTAATCAGCTATCTCTTTCGTTTGAGCAGCCGACCGAAAACTTTCAGACACAACAGCCCCTTGCATGGCTGTATGACTATTCAAGTCCGGAGATAAAGGTTTTCAATGCCAGAGGCGAACAGCTATACTGGGGACTTTATGTTGAAATAACATGCGCACAGCCATCTCTCCCACTGATGTATGATGGAAGTGGAATATATTATGTGGATACAGATACAGAAGCATGCCTGATGCCTTCTTTTGAAGGTCCTTTCGATATCCTTGCATTTACAAATGACTCATACAACAACACAGGCAGTTCAAGCATAACAATGACTCTTACATATGGTAGTGGTGGTAGCACAGGAGGCGACGATTCCACCCCATCATCTTCATCACCACCCGCGAATTTCCCTCCGCAATCAGATCCTGTGAATTACACAGGCCTGGAAAAGAGAAGCGAATTCTTTTTCAATATAGACCAAAAAGACATAAGCATAATGCAGGGTGAAAATGTAGAGATCATAGCAAACCTTGACAACACAGGCGACTACGACCTTAACATATCAATCACTTACACTTCCGGCTGCTGCGATATAGGTATAGATGAATCATACTTTGTCAAGGCAAAGAACAAGCAGTCTATTGAAATAGCAATCTCATCAAAGCTTTCAGAAAGCCCCGAATCCTACAAGCTCAAGATAATAGCATCTGAAGGCGACATAGAGAAAGAGGAGACTGTCAGCATACGCATCGAGAAAAACCCGTTCCTGACAACTCTTGAATATCAGGAGACTGATTTAAACCGGCTGGAACATCTTGTCAATGCTTTAAGTATTGTAGGTATAGATGTGACGTCCTATCTTGAAAATATAGAGTTTTCAAAAGACCTCATAAACACGGCAAGGCAGGCTGTAGCATCAAATGATTTGCAGTCACTGGAATCTGCAACAGCCCAGCTTGCAGAGACTCTGGACGATCTTGACCGGAAGACAACAGAACAGGAACGGCTCAGATGGATTCTTGAGAACAAGTACAACCTCGCAGGCTTTATATTCTCTATGATAGTCTTCCTTTTCATCTTCAAGAGCTACATGCTCTCCTTTATCCTCATGAGCCTTGAACTCCAGCAATTGAAATCAAAAGAGTTCCGCCTTGCAGCAGAGGAGAAGTCCACAGAGAAAGAATATTTCACAAGAGTTATAGATAAAGAGACATTCAATAAGATAATAACAGAGAAACATAAGCAGCTGACAGATATAAGAACCCGCATAATACATATCAAAAAATCCCTGAAAAAACTTATCCACGGGCAACGCCTAAAAGCCGAAGACCTGGAACGATACAGGATAAAGAAAGATACTAAGGAAAAGATTAAGAAAAAATCTATGTTCAGGCTGCCTGAAATCCCTTCGCTTAAAAGTATTATAAAATCAAAGATTCATATAGGCTCACACGCAAAAGAGCAGGTAAGCAATCTGAACATGCCTGTTGACATGGCAGGCAAGAGTCCGGTATCACCGCAAGCACAGGGCCCTATGCAGATGCCTGCATCAAATCTTCAGCAGCAGGCACAGAAAAAGTCCACAACCTCTGTACCGCCTCAGCAGTCTGCATTTCCACAGAGAACACCTCAACAGCAGCCAAAGGAGAAAATACTCGGCAACGAGATGCGAAAAATATATGGAGAAACAGGGCCTACAGAACAGCCAAAAGAGTCTTTCGCAGACATAAAGAAGAAAGTCAACAACATATTTGACTAATGATGCTCATCTATAAATATAGAAAAAACAAAGAGATACATATTGAACGGTGCAGTAAATATGGAAAGAGTAACGACAGGCATTAATGGTTTTGACGACAAGCTGGAAGGGGGTTTCGTGCCGGGATCCGTAGTTCTCATAGCCGGTAAGGCAGGCACCTGCAAGACACTCTTCTCGGCAAGCTTCATATATGAAGGCGTGAACAGGAACGAGCCAGGAGTATACATAACTACAGAGGAGATGGAAAGCGAGATAAAGAATGACTTGATGTCTGTTTTCGGCTGGGATTTCTCCGCCCTTGAGCAGAAAGGCATCATAAATTTTATGTCTATAAAGCCTATATACCCGGACAAGGTCCTGGGTGATGCCGACCTGGCAAAGATAAGCAAGTTTTACACTTATGATATATCAAAGAAGATAATAGCGGCAGTGAAGGCTGTAGGTGCCAAGCGCCTTGTATTGGATTCTATATCAATCTTTGAGATGTTCATCAAGGACAAGTATCTGGCAAAGATATCTCTCATGACACTTTTGGAAGAGCTTAGGAAGACAGGTGTCACTACAATAATCACAGGCGAGATTCCCGAGACAAGCGATGGCCTCAGCAGGAACGAGATAGTTGAATATCTTGCAGACGGCGTCATGAAACTTGAGTTCGTGCCTGTATCAGAAGACTTCAAGAGAACAGTAACCATAAGAAAGATGCGGCGTACAAACCACTCAAGCGAGATACATCCTTTCGAGTTCGACAAGCAGGGCTTAAGTATTGTCAAGATCAAGTGAGTTTTTTCATGCTCCTGAAGGCGCATGTGCTTAAACTAGATATTCTCTACATTTTTTTGTTTTTAGATATTTTATATTCTTGTTTAATTTTAAAAAGATTTTCTAAATATTCTGAAATTTGGTCGCATGTTCTGTTTAGTTTTGTTATTTCTCTTAAATATTTTAATAATTCCTCTTCATTCTCAGGCTTCAACGCCTCATTCTGTAATTCTTCTTTTTTATCTTGAGCAGCGTTGTAATCCTTAAGTGCACTAGCATATGCATCTTTTGCTTCTTCACCTGATATATCTTCCTTTATGATATATTTGGATTGATCAGTATCATCTGATACCTCTTTTTTAGGGCCGGTATATGTTTTTTTATCAACTTTATCAAGTAGGCCCCCCGCATTAAGGGGTATATTGTTTAAAGGAACTTTTCTCCCCTCTTCTTCACTGCCTTTTCCTGAAAAAATTCCAAGAAATCTGCGGCCATATCCACCGTCATCCTTCTTCTTCTCATACCCTAAAGATATCATCATAAACACAGATGCAAAACCGATCAAAACCATGAACTCAATCATATCTTTCACCTCAAATCATACAGGTGCATGTGCTGGTTCGACATGTTTTCTTAGGTCAGGAGTTGTATCTATTTTTGCTTCATTCGCACTTTCATGTTTTTTGACTATTACTCCAAGAAGTTTACCATAGCCCTCAAGCACTTCAAGTTGTTTGTTAACCAATCCTATATTCAATTTATATCCATGTATCTTGGTTACAGCACGTTCTCTATTCACTCTGATCATTGTTTGGCTTGTCTCATTCTCAGCATATTCTTTGAACTTAGATTTAACAGATTCTATTTGTTTTTCAATAACTTTCTTTTTATTTTCTGCAGCCAAATATTCTCTTGCGATATCTTTGAAAAGCGTTTTTGCTTCATCATAAGGCATACCTGGACTGATTATATGCCCTTTATATGTTATTGCATCTTCTGCAACTTCCTGTTTTTTTCCTATCGTATTGTTGTATTTATCTTTTAATCCGCTTAGAAACCCAAGCGACATCATCGCAAAAACAGAAGCCAGACCTAAAAGCATAACAAATTCAATCATATCATTCACACTCCGTGAGGATGTCCTTTCTTATGGTAAACAGGTTCCACATCTTTTCCTTCTTCCCACGCTTTCATAATATCATCCAGATTGTCAGGTATCTCTTGTTCTTTATTTTTATCATATTCTGGATCATTTGCATTCAATTCAGCCAGAATCTCCTCTTCAGATGGTGGTGTCTTATTGCCATAGTTATGTTTACTCAAAATGCCAATAATATCATCAGCATGCGCATCCTGTTCAGCACGTTTCTGTTCAAGTCTGGCAGTTTCCTTATCTATCATAGCCTGAGTAGTTTCTATCCTGCCCATACCCTCTATAATAGAAGATCCTTCATATCCATGACCTTGTGTCTTTTTTCCGCCATCTAAAACCCTTCTAAAAAGTCTGCCGACATATCCACCATCATCATTCTTATTCGAATACCCCAAAGACAGCATCACAAACACAGATGATGCTGCGATAAGAACCATAAACAAAGCAATTTCCATAACAATCCACTCAAAATATTTATCTTCAATCCCTTTTAACCTTTTCTCTCTCAATCTCTTCCATCAGATCTTCCATCCTGCGGATAAACCTTCCTGCATGCTCTAGCATTCTGTCAAGCATGTCGCCTGATATCGTCTTTATCTTCCCGTGCTCATAATCCTTCCATGTCCTGACAATCTCGTCAGCATATCTCACATACTCCGGCTCAAGCTTTTTCTTCTTCACAAAGACATCTTTAAGGGTAGAAGCAACCATCTTTTGTGCAGGCGGCGAGAACCCGGCCATTATAAGTGGAGCCTGCCCGGAATCCACAACAGCAGTATATATCTTCTCAAGCACATTAAGCATGAACTCATGCCGTATCCTCTTTATCCTCAAAGGTGCCTTACCAATCAAAGCCCGCATAGACTCCTTGGTGCCCGGTATCCTTCCCTGTGACAGCAGTT
>JAGLUQ010000090.1 GCA_023134675.1 Candidatus Aenigmatarchaeota archaeon
GGTTCTACCATCTTAAAAACACCTCCACTTATTTTAATCGCCTTGCCATTTACGATGGCATCAGCTATCTTTTTTCTTGCAGATAAGATAAGGCGATGAAATGTCGGCTGTGATATATCCATTCTTTTTGCACACTCATCCTGGCCCAGACATTCCAGATCTTTCAATCTCACAGCTTCAAACTCGTCAACAGCTAATATAGATTCTTCCAGATCTGTCTTTCTTATCCCTGCCGGCTTGAAATAGGTCACATCAGGCTGGAAACCTACTCTCCTGCAAAGTCTTGGTCTTGGCATACTTATCTGCTCCATATTTAGTATAAAGAATATATATTCATAATATTATTTAAGCTTTTTGGTCAACAGACAGGAAATATTTACAAAAACTAAATCCTACATGAGCGCTTTCTCAAGCCTTTCATTTACCTTGTTCCAGTTGACAATGCTCCAGAAATTCTCTATGTACTTTGCCCTGTCATTCTTATAGTCAAGATAGTAGGCGTGCTCAAAGACGTCAAGGACAAGAAGGATACGGAACTGAGGATAGATGTTGGTGTTGTGCTTCTCTATCTGCATTATCATCAGCCTTTCTGTTTCAGGGCATAATGCGAGAGCTGCCCAGCCTGAGCCCTCTGTTGACATTGCTGCCTTTGTGAACTCTTCTTTGAACCTTCCGTGGCTTCCGAACTCTCTTATTATCTGGGTGCCTATCAGGCCTTCTGAGATATCACCGCCTTTGCCTTCAGGTGCAAGACTGTTCCAGAACAGGGAATGAAGTATGTGGCCGCCTATGTTGAAGGACAGGTCTTTTAATGTGGATTTCATGTCAAGGTCTGTGCCGTCTTTTCTTGCCTTGTCTATTTTTTCAAGTATTGCGTTTGATGTGTTGACATATGCCTGATGGTACTTTGTGTGATGTATCCTGAGCTGTTCTTCTGACATGTGCGGCTCAAGGCTATTATAATCGAAAGGCAGGTCGGGCATGGAATAAAACATTGGCGTATTCATATCTTTACCTCTATATGGCGCAGTCAATAAGTTTCGCAACCTATCTGAAAATATTTTTTCGGGTGATCGCATGAGGGGCATATCTCCGGAGGCTCTGTTCCTTTATGTACATAGCCGCATTCCCTGCAGACCCATTCCACTTCTGTATCTTTCCTAAAGACTGTGCCTGCTTCTACCTCTTTCAGAAGTTTTGCGTATCTTTCTTCATGGTGCTTCTCTGCATTGGTTATTGATCTTAGGCGTTTGGCTATATCTGTGAGGCCTTCCTGGTCTGCCGTGTCTGCGAAGCCTGGATACATCTGTGTGTGCTCAAAGTTCTCACCTGCTATTGCAGCTTTTAGGTTATTTTCAGTTGTTGACACTGCTGTAGGAACTTCAGCATCCACTATAATATCTTCTGAACTGCCTGACTTTTCCCTGAGCATGTTTATCATCCTCATAAGCTGTTTTGCGTGCTCTTTCTCGTTGTCTGCTGTCAGGAGGAACAGTTCTGAAATCTGCTCGAAACCTTCTTTCTTTGCAATCTTTGAGTACATCGTGTACCTGTTCCTTGCCTGGCTCTCGCCGACAAAGGCCTTTGCAAGATTCTTTATTGTCTCATCCATAGAAAACACCTGTCATCTTATATGGTGAAGGATTTATTTAAGCTTAAAATATTTGTTTTATCTGCCGGGTGCAAAAAGTATTTAAATTATCTGATTAAATTATAATGGCAATGAAATACGCATTCAAGAGTACAGATGAACCTTTGAAGCCAGGCATGGATTTTGGACGGGCATCAGGCATAACTGCTATGAAAGGTAAATTCAAGAGCATGGAGAATCACTGGAAGACAGGGTTCTGCTTCGGCTTTACATCAGGCATTATCACTACTTTAGGGCTTATGGTCGGGCTTCATTCAGGCACGAACTCTACTCTTGCGGTTGCAGGCGGTGTTGTGACTATCGCTATCGCTGACGCATTTTCTGATGCTCTGGGCATACATATTGCAAAGGAATCTGAGAACCACCATACGCAAAAGGAGATATGGTGCGCTACTGTTTCCACATTCCTGTCCAAGTTTCTTTTCGCGCTGACATTCCTTGTGCCGATATTGCTTTTTGATCTTTCTACTGCTGTAAAGGTAAGTGTTGTCTGGGGGATGTCTCTTCTTGCTGTGCTGAGTTATGTGATTGGCAAGGCAGGGAAAGAGAAGACATGGAAAGTTGTTGCGGAGCATCTTCTGATTGCTGCTGCTGTCATATTGATAACGCATCAGGTAGGGGACTGGGTATCTGTCGTGTTTGTGTGAGGTCCGGATGATTATTTAAGAATAAGGCAGTTATATCCGCTTGTCCTGCTTCCCGCGCCGCCTGCGAAACGTGCCTGCTTATATGATTTTTTGTCCATAGAGAGGATGAAAGGTATGCCATTATTATAAGTTGCATATATAGTATCATTCATGAAATCTTTCCATGTGTATATCATGTCTTTGTCTGGAACATCCCAATCAGGCATTTTGTGCCATTCATAGTATATCGGGATATAATAGAATGCGCCTGTACCTGTGTCTTCATTCTTAAGTTCGTTAATAACTTCATACAGATTACCCCATCGAGGCTTATCATATTCGTTCTCCAGAGAGAGCAAATCTTCTTGCAGACCATTAATATCTTCTTCAGAGGAACAGCCTATTATCCTTACTTTGCCTTCCATTTCTCTTTTTTCAAGATATTCTTCAATAGATGATTTTACAGTTTCAAGGTAGGTCATGTTCTGTTCCGGATCATCTGAGACCATCACAAGGTTTAGGTTGCTGAGAGAAATTATAGGGATTATATCATCCAAGGTTTTTATCGGCCACATAGGCATCATGATACTTTTATGCAAGAAAATTTAAAAATTCACATAAACTCTTTCAGGTCGATCTCTTCCACTTTCTTTGACGGAAGCTCGACAATGTATGCTTTTCTGCTTGAAGCCAGGGCGCAGTTGACAAAGGTGGTCCTGCCTTTCTTCTCAAAACCTGTATCCTCGTGGATGTGGCCGAAGATGTGGAGTATTGGTTTTTTCTGAACAGCAAAGTCAAGGAATTCAGGATATCCGACAGACCTTCCGTTCCAGAGGCGGTCAAGAATGCCGTACGGCGGGTAGTGGGTGACAAAGATGAGCTTTTCAGGATCTATATTTTTTGTAAGATCTGATGCGGCTTTTGCGAAGTCCATGGGGAAATGGTTGCCTACGCAGAAGAAATGGTAGCCGTCGAAATCTTCAATGCCCCAGTCTATCGCTGAGATATACTTGTTTGTGAAAGTTACATAGTCCCAGTTGCCGGATACTACAAAACCTCTTATCTTTATCTGTTTTAGGAACTTTGCTGTGAAAGTGTCTGTATGGAAATCGCCTGCTCCTATGAAGACATCTATCTTATTTTTCTCTATTATCTTCAATACGGCATCTGCTATCTTCTCTTCCTCGTGGAAGTCTGCTGTACATAGAATCCTCATAATACCATACCTTTATCAATCGTCAAATATCCTGTTATTTTAGAAGATAGTTTTTTATTGTTTGGGGTTTTCCCGCCTCAAAAAGACTGAGCCAAGGGCAAATGCTATCCACATAAACATTGAATAGAAAAGAAGGACTGTGAAGATATCAAGGTACAGGAGCATGAACCCTGCAAAGAGTGTTGATATCGCTCCTATCAATGAGCCGTATGCCCAGAAGAATCCGAAAATTTCTCCCCTGTACTTGTTTTCAATGTTCTCCACCTCAAGGACACCTCTTGCCGGGCCGTGCCATGCCTCGCCGACCGCGAGAAGGGCTGCGAAAAACCAGAAAAAGATAAGGGACGTGGAAAAAGCGAGGAAGAATGTAGATATGCCAAGAATTGCATAAGATATGTAAAGCCCTTTCCTGTATCCTTTCTTGTCCACGTAGGATCCTGCGAGAGGGAGGGCAAATATGGCGACTATGCCCATTGTCGCAAAAATGCTTCCTGTAATCAGATCGCTCTGGGTGATGCTGTAGATTGCCAGAGGATACAGGAGCGCTTTCACGCCCCAGTTCAAAGAGAAGGCGGTGCTAAGGGTCAATAGTCCTTTGAGGGAATTGTTTTTCAGTATATATCTTATGGAAAAGTCAAGGCTTCTTTTCTTGGTCGTTTTTTCGTGGTCTGAGTCTTTGAAGCCTATGAATACTATTGACAGGATTGCGGGGATGATGAAGAAGAATGCCATGAAGTAGTATGGGGTGACAAGGGAGTAGGACTCGCTTATGTATCCGCCGAGAAATGCGCCTATGCTTCCGGCGATTGCGTGCATTGAATGGAAGGTGCCTATCAGCTTTCCTTTTGACTTGTTCTTTGAGACTGTGTCCTGGAGGAGTGCTCCTAAAAGAGGGCCTGTCGCTCCGCCGGCAAAAGCCCAGACGAGGCGTCCGCCCATGTATTGGAAGATATTGATTGACGTGGCATAGATTATAGGATATACTATGCACAGGATTGCGCCTATCGTTATCATGCGTCTCTTGCCGTATGAGACGCTGAGCCTGCCTGCAAGGAATGCTAAAATGGCGTATGCTATTGTCCCTATGGAGAAGGTGAGGCCGACAAGGACAGGGTTCTGCGTCAGGGTAAAGAGGAATCTTGCCTCTATAGGTGCTATGAAATATCCTCCCATCATGAGGAATGTGGATATTGTGGTTATCAGTATGAACTGGCGGATATCAGAAGCTATGCGCATAT
>JAGLUQ010000091.1 GCA_023134675.1 Candidatus Aenigmatarchaeota archaeon
AGTGCTTTTACACAGCCTCTCGCTAAATTTGTGACATGGTGGAGAGACTGGCGGTGACTTTTAGCTTATTTCAAAAACTTCAGCGTTTTCAACTGATTTTTTTACAAGTGCCTTAACATCAATCTTGCTTTCTGCAATCTCTATCTCTTTGATTTTCCCGTGGGTCTCGGGGAATTTTGGCACAAGGCTGCAGCATTCTCCGGGAAGGATTGATATGTCGTAGGTGCCTATCTCTTTTGCGATATCTATTATTTCTGTCTTGTCAAGGCCAATGAGAGGCCTTAAGATTTTTGTCTTTATGGCTGAATCTTCTACATACAGATTGTCAAGTGTCTGGCTTGCTACCTGACCCATGCTCTCCCCTGTTATGATGCTCTCTGCTTTCTCTTTTTTGGCAATCTCCTCTGCGGTGCGGTACATGAATCTTTTGCAGAGGATGCAGGTGAGTTTCTTGTCGCATTTTTTCACAATCTCTGCCTGTGTGGGGCCGTGCTTTGCGATGTAGAGCTTTATTTTTGTGTTGTGTTTTTTTGCTATTGTCTTTAGAAGGGTCTTTACTTTTTCTGATGACTTTTTGTCTATGTATGGTGTGTTGTCCATGTGGACAGCTATTATATCACAGCCTTTGTCCAGCATTAGGTGCGTTGCTACCGGGCTGTCTATGCCGCCTGAGATGAGGGTGACGAGTTTCATAGATTTTATTTTTTAAGAAATGTTATAAAAAGATTGTGTTTTTTCAGTTCCCGACATATCTTGAATAAAGGCTTTTTGCGTCGCTCTCGTTTTTTGCATTCTTAATTATTGCCCGGCCGTCGTTGAATATTGACATGTCTATGCCGTCTTTTCTGAAATGGAGAACCGGGCCGAAGATGCTTGCTGTTCCTGCATTTCTGAATTTTGGGAACATTTTCACAAGGTCAAGCTTCTTTTCTTTCGCCGGGACTATCTGGTATGCGTTCTTTCCGCATAGGGATATTGTCCGGGTCTCTATCTTCTTTTCCAGGAACTCGTATTCTCCCCTGCATGACGGGCAGTCGCTTCTTTTCTTGACATCTATCCTGTCCATCCTCTGATGCCAGACATCTATGTATGTCAGAGTTTTTGAGTGCTTCTTTTTTGTGAGTATCTTTATGGCCTCTGTCGCTGCAAAACTTGCTATTGCTGTTGATGCGCTGTTCAGTATGCCTGATGTCTCGCAGGTCTCAAGCACTCCTTTTGGCATGTCTTTGAAGACGCAGCGGAAGCATGGGTTGTCTTCCGGCACAAGGCTCATGGTGGCGCCCTTGGATCCTATGGCTGCCGTGTATATCCATGGTATCTCGTGTTTTTTCGAGCAGTCGTTTATGAGAAACCGTGTTTCCATGTTGTCTGTGCAGTCTATTATAAGGTCTTTTCCGTCTACAATCTTCTGTATGTTGCTGGCGTTTATGTCGCATATTATTGACTGTATCTTTATGTCTGAGTTTATCTTTTCAAGCTTTTCTTTTGCAACTTCCGCTTTTGCTTTTCCTATGTCGTTCTCGTCAAAAAGTGTCTGTCTCTGGAGATTGCTCTTTTCTACGTAATCGCGGTCTGCAAGAGTTATAGTGCCTAACCCTGCTCTTGTGAGAAGCTCTGCTGCTACTGTGCCTGTAGCTCCTACACCAATTATTGCTATTCTGCTCTTGTAAAGCTTTTTCTGGTCATTCTTTGACAGGCTTTTGAAGAGGGTCTGGCGGGAATATCGCTGCATGTCCATGAGAATAAGTTGTTTAGGTAATGTTTTATAGTTTTTGTTCTGGTGTATGTTGAATATTTATAAAGATAAATATGATTTAAAGGGTCTATGAAAAAAATTCAGGAAATTAATCTGGATGAGATTTATGAAGATGAAATCCTTAGTGTAAAACCCTATACATTTAATTATAAGCTTGCTGATTATCTGGAAATGATTCAAGAAGAGAACAATCCTTTGGATTTCAAAGAGCAGCTTCTTGCGGTAACTCAGCTGTATTATGATGGCATCCTGAGAGATCAATTCTGGTCAGGTAATTTTTTTGGTCTGAAGAGCAAAGAGTTTTCTTTGAAACTGGAGATTTTGGATAAGCTGATCTTATCAGGTAAGATTGCGGTCGGTTCTTTCTATGAGGGCAAAGGCATTGATGCTGATGAAGTGAGAAGTATATTTATGCCATATATATCAGATATTTTGAGATATGGTAATGCTGAAACACCTTCAAAGACCCGTCATCTGAGATTTAATTGGTCTGATGTTCAGGATTTCGGTATCGCTTTGCAGGAAAGATTGGACTATAAGGTTAAATTTCCGGATGTTATTGTCTCTGTTGCATCAGGAGGTCTTGAGCCTGCTTATCTTGCGATGCATGTAACTGAAAAGGATGATCTGTTTGTTTTAAGATATTCTACAGAAAAAGAAGATTCTGGGGTACAGGTCTTTGGGAAAGATAAAGATTATTTTGACGGTAAGAATCTTAAAGATAAAAATGTATTTGTAATTGATGATATTATTGAGACAGGAACTACAATGTTTAATGTCTTAAGGTATATTTTTAATCTTAAACCTTCAGAATTATATGGATCCTCTGTTTATACTAGGTTTATAACTCCTATAAAACCTTATATTGAGATAATTGATTCTAAACCTTTCTTATTCAGATATGCGGCAGATTGTTGATTTTTTTATTTTAAGAAATTGAATATTTTTGAGAACAGCCCTGATGCCCGTGCCTGGACCGGTGGCTGGTAATCTATGCCTACAAGGTTGCCTGCAAGTTTCTTTATCTCATGGGATGCGGCGGAATTCGGCCTGTGGGAGACTATAGGTGTCTTTGCCGCGAGGCTGTCCTGCATGTCATTATCGTTAGGTATGACTGATATGACTGGGTATCCCATCAGTGCTTCAACTTCAGAGACTGACAGCTCTGACGGCCTGTTTCTGTGCTTGTTGAGTGCAACTCCCAGGATATGAGTTCCCATCTCTTCTGCAATCTTTACTGTCTTTAAGGCATCTGTTACTGCCGGAAGCTCGGGATTTGTGACTATCAGAAGTTCGTCTGCTGCTTTTATGCTTGCAAGGCCTTCTTTTCCAAGACCTGCCGCACCGTCAAGAAGTATTATGTCGTGGTCTCCCACAAGATCAAGTATGACATTGTCCATGTTTTTCGGGTCAGTCTTTTTGAGGTCGTCTATAGATATTCCTGCGGGTATTATGCTTACACCTGACGGGTGTATATATGTTGCTTCTTCAGGGTATGCTTCTCCTCTCAGAAGGTCGTGGAATGTTTTTGGGTATAGAGGTATGCCCATATGGAATCCAAGGTTTGGTGTTGTCAGGTTTGTGTCTATCACCATAACGCGCTTGTTGAAGTCATTCAGTGCAAGAGCAAGATTTGATGATAGTGTTGTCTTTCCGACTCCACCTTTACCAGAAGCGAGACATATAACGCGTGTCATTTCAACCTATCCTTCTTTTTGTCTTTGTGATTTATATATCTTTGTTTCACTTAGAAGTTCTATATCTTCCAAGTTCTTTGATTCATAGAATTATACGAGGATGTATATAAGCTTTTTTAATTTCTTAAGCATTAATCCATAGCTTAAAAATACGGTGCAATGATTTCGGGATATTACATTTTTTCGGGATGTTCCAAAGATATATATAATGAGAATGACTATGGATATATTATGAAAGAGCAGGTATCAGACCTATTAGAGGTCAGCAAAAAAATTATAAAGGACTGCTCTTTTCCAAATGGTGCGATTGTCGCCGCAAATTCCACCAAGCCATACTTTCCGAAAGAAACCAATAATTATAAATTTGTCTGGCCAAGGGATGCATCTTACATCTGTATCGCGGCAAAGATACTTGGTCTGGATATTCAGGAAAAGTTTTTTAGATGGTGCATGAAGGCGGAAGGCTGGGATGAGACAGGGCTGTTCTATCAGAATTATCTTATTGATGGCAGTAAAGTGTCGCATAATTTTCAGCCGGACCAGACAGGAAGTGTTCTGATAGCTATACATGATTTTTATAAAGACAATAAGAATGGCTGCAAAAAATTTGAGAAACTTATCAGGAATTCGGCAGACGGCCTATGCAGGATATGGGATAAGGATCATTTCAATGTGCCGACCCAGAACCTATGGGAAGATAAGCTCTGCTTTCCAGACCTTAAGGGTAATTTCACTTATTCTTTGGCTGTATGCTGTAAAGGCCTGTCCTGTGCAAATGAGCTGGTTTCGGATAAGAAGTGGTCAAAGACTTCAGATGAGATGAGAAAAGTATTACTGAGCAATTTTGGAGATAATTTCTATTCTTCTTTTGGAAAGATAGATGATAGAAAGATGGATGCTTCATTACTGGGTCTTGTATGGCCGTCAGGAATGTTAGATGCAGATGATAAGAGAATGAAAAAAACAATAAAGCTTATTGAAAAGGAGATTGTCAAAAATTCCGGCATTCACAGGTATGAGGATGATGAATATGATGGGTGGATGTATATGGACAATATATCCAGGAAAAAAGGTGCAGGCTACTGGCCTCTTCTTAATTTCTGGATGACGATCTATTATCTTAAACTGGACAAGAGAGAGATAGCACTGAAATATTATAATAAAGTCCTGGATGATCTGGGAGATAAAAAGTATATTCCTGAACA
>JAGLUQ010000092.1 GCA_023134675.1 Candidatus Aenigmatarchaeota archaeon
GGTGCTGTTGTTCTTGCCTGCGCGGTTGACGGTGTTATGCCGCAGACAGAGACTGTGCTTCGCCAGGCGCTTAAAGAGAGGGTAAAGCCTGTCCTTTTCATCAATAAGGTGGACAGGATGATAAAAGAGCTTCAGCTTACACCTGAACAGATGATGGAAAGGTTTACTAACATAATAATCAAGGTCAACCAGCTTATACAGGCAAATGCACCACCTGAATTCAAGGAAGCATGGCAGGTTGATGTTAATATGGGCAAGGTCGGTTTCGGTTCTGCCTTTAAGAACTGGGCTATATCTGTGCCTTTCATGAAGAAGTCAGGCATGACTTTCAAAGATATAATTGACATGACAAATGAGGACAATGAGAAAGAGCTTGCCAAGAAGGCACCTTTGCATAACATTGTCCTTGACATGGCGATAAATCATCTTCCTACACCTGATGATGCGCAGAAATACAGGATTCCAAAGCTGTGGACAGGAGACAGGGAGTCTGTTGAAGGAAAATCCATGGTGGCATGCGATTCTAAAGGTCCTCTCGCAGGCGTTGTAACAAATGTCACTGCTGACAAGCATGCAGGTATGGTTGCCACTGCAAGACTGTTCTCAGGAACATTAAAGGATGGCGATAATGTCATGCTTGTAGGTGCAGGAAAAGAGTTGAGGGTACAGCTTGTGAGCGTCTACAACGGTCCGAAGAGAGATCCTATAGGTTCTATTCCCTGCGGGAATATTGTGGGTATAACTGGGATTGGTGAAGCTAATTCCGGTGAGACTATATGTCATCCAGAACATATAATAGCTCCTTTTGAAAGCATAACTCATATTTTTGAGCCGGTGGTCACAAAGTCTATCGAGGTCAAGAATGTCAAGGATCTTCCAAAAGTCATAAACATACTTAAGCAGAGGGCAAAGGAAGACCAGACCCTTGTGGTGAAGATTTCGGAAGATACAGGTGAGATGCTTATATCCGGTCTTGGAGAACTGCATCTTGAGGCAAAGGTTGAGAGGTATTTTAAGGATCAGAAGCTTGATGTGAATATATCTGCGCCTATTGTTATCTTTAAGGAAGGTGTCAGGAAGCTGTCTGATCAGTTTGAGGGAAAATCGCCGAACAAGCACAATAAGTTCTATTTCAAGGTTGAGCCTTTGTCCAGTGATGTGATAAAAGCGCTTAATTCCGGTGAGATTCCAACAGGGACAGTAAGGAAGCAGGATCTGGCTGATGTGTCCAAAGGTCTTATGGATGCCGGTTTTGAGAAGGATGAGTCGAAGAAGGTCGTATACATAAGCCAGAACAATATGATTGTGAATGTATCAAGAGGAGTCCAGTACTTAAATGAGGTTATGGAACTTATAAAGCAGGGATTTGATGATGTCTGCGGCAGAGGTCCTATGGCTGAAGAGCCTTGTTTCGGTATCAAGGTTTTAATTATGGATGCGAAACTTCATGAAGATGCGATACATAGGGGTCCTGCACAGGTGTTGCCTGCTGTCAGGAGCTCGATAAAAGAAGCTATGATAAATGCGAACGCTTCTGTCTTTGAACCTAAACAGGTTCTTCGTATAGATACTCCTACATCTAATATGGGCAATGTCATGACTGAGGTTCAGAACCGTCGTGGTCAGGTATTGAATATGTCTGAAGAAGGCGACATGACAGTGATTGAGGCAAAAATACCTGTCGCTGAGATGTTCGGATTTGAGGCAGCATTGAAGTCTGCTACTGCCGGTCGTGGTTTCCAGTCGCTTGTTGATATTCTTTATGAGCTTATGCCTTCCGACCTTCAGCAGAAGACAATACTTCAGATAAGAAAGAGGAAAGGCCTTAAAGAGGTTGTTCCAACACAGGGGTCTTACGGCTCCTGAGGTTTTTCTTTTCTTCTTTTTCTTAATTTTCTTTTTTATATCAGAAATGAAGCTGCAGTGAAAACAATTATCATTAAGATAGTAGTCATTGATATCAATTTTGATGTGTATTCCTTGTCAAAACCATAGTTTATGGAAAGCACTATATTTGAGAATGCAGGGGGCATCATGGCCAGAAAGATGAATGAGTAGTATCCGTTGTTTACATTGCCAGTCAAAAATAGGAGTAAAATCATGATTATAGGTGAAATTATGATCTTTCCTGTAATGCCTGCAATATAATCTTTTGTTGGTAATCTTAATGTTGTGGTCAGACCTATGACGAAAAGCAATAGATATGTGCCAAAATGGGCGATATCATAAATCATGTTTGGGATGGATATTCCTGTCTGTGAGATAATCAGGGCTACAATCATGCCAATCATTATGGGGTTTATCATTTCTTTTAGGTGCATCTTTTTTTTGTCATGAAATGAACTTGAGAGCACTACACCTAAAGTGAAATGGAAAAAAGCAGTCACAATCGCAAATATTGCGCTTATAGATGCGCCTATGTTTCCAAAAAATAATAAGCTGTATGGTATTCCGAGATATGCTATGTTGCCGAAAGCGGTGCAAAGAAATAGTGATGCTTTTTTCTTGTTTCTAATATTCATTCTGCTGCTGATTACAAAAAATGTAATTGTTGAACATATATTGAACAGTATTGAGATAAGGGTTATCTTTCCAAAATCTATCTGACTGGAACCCATAAGAGCTATAAGGATTATGAGCGGCAGGCCTATATACATTATATAGGTGTTGATAATTATTCTCAATCTTGAATGGTGATGGTAAAACTGTTTTATTATCAATCCGAGCGCAAAAGCGGTTATTATTAGATAAGGCATTATTGTCATTCCTCTGTGTCAATATAAATGTCTGATGGTTTTTTATGTATTTTTATCTTGGATTAATGTATTATATTCAAAAACTTTATATATAACTTATAATATTAATAGATTTAATGTGATATTGCCTGCCTGTTGCAGGCATGTGTGTTGAAATATATGTAGGAGGTTTTGTCATGTCTGAAATTGAGAAGCTATACATGCTTGATGACGAGGATGAAGATGGCGACTACGACGACGATTATAATGAAGATGAAGAATAGTTGACGCAGTTGATTTTTTATTTTTTTAAATTTGTGTTTTCTTGTTTGATGATATATACTCTATTTAATATTCTTAGAGTCTAATAGAAATGTTTTTATAAGTATAGATTCTTCTATTTTATTATGGATCTAAAGATATTACATCCTAAATCGATAATGACAACCAATGATTTTCCAGTATATAATGAACAGATACTGAAGATATATTTTAAAATATGTCAAAAGAATCATCCAGAAATATTGCCCCCCTGTCCTGTGATTCATAAGTCTTTAGGGTTGCCGTTACTCACAGAAAACTCTGAATTCGCTAAAAAGTACAATATATCAATTAAAAAATATTTTGAGGATAATCTTGATGTGGAATATATCCTATGCGATGGCAGCCATAAGACCACTGCGCTGATGTTGACACATAATCCTATTCATGTCATGGTCATTGAGAATGATGGAGATATCAAAGAGATCAGGAAAAAAGTAGATTACGGAGAAATATTCAGTTTTGTTTCACAGGACACTATTAAAGATATACTTGAAGATAAAGCAGAACATTTTTCTGAGGCAGAGTTTTTCCAGACTGTTGAAGATAAAACAAGACGTATGGTGGAATTCAAAGCTATACCGCAGTTTATGATTGATTTTTATAACAATAAATAAGGTTTTGGAGATATTGGTATTTCACTCATCCAGCGCATCGTTTGCGTTGTCAAGAGAGCTTCCGCATTCTTCGCAGATGAATACACCATCAAAGGCATCGTAGAACTTGCTTATCGGTATTATGTTTCTGTTTCCGCACTCACTGCAGTCAATATGGACATTGTGCCTCATATCCTGTTTCATTGCCAGAATGCTGTTTGCCATATCTTATAGTATGTGATATTAATTTTATATTGTTTTTGCTTTTTTGGAATACGGGTGCATGCATAACATTTATAAAGTTAATCCGGCAACAACTCTATGTTATTATTCTTGGTATGAATTGTGGTGTATATATAGAAAAAAGCATATCTTTTTAAAAGTTTTCAATATAATAACACTATCTAAGGTGAATCTTGCGATTCATATCAAGTAGATGATAAAAATAGATAATTTCGGAGGTTTTAAATATGGCTGAAAAACCACACATGAATCTTGTAACAATTGGTCACGTAGACCATGGGAAATCGACACTTATCGGACGATTATTATTCGATACTGGTAATGTTTCTGAACAGGAAATGAGAAAGCTTGAAGAGAAAGCTAAGGAACTGAAAAAAGATACTTTCAAGTTTGCATTCCTTATGGACAGTGTTAAGGAAGAGCGTGAAAGAGGCGTTACTATTGACCTTGCGCATAAGAGGTTTGATACTGATAAGTATTACTTCACTCTTATTGATGCACCGGGACATAGGGACTTCATAAAGAATATGATTACAGGCGCAAGCCAGGCTGACGCAGCTATCTTAGTTGTTGCAGCAAACGATGGTCTTATGACACAGACAAAAGAGCATGTCTTTTTGAGCAGGACTCTTGGTGTCAACCAGATGGTTGTAGCTGTCAATAAGATGGATACAATAGCTTATGATGAGGCTAAGTTCAATAAGATAAAGGAAGATGCTGTAAAGCT
>JAGLUQ010000093.1 GCA_023134675.1 Candidatus Aenigmatarchaeota archaeon
CAAAAAAGCGGCATGAAACAGAAATGACTTCTGGCAGTCTTTGTTTTTGCATAAACTTTAAATAGAACCTTCCAAAATATCTTTTATACTTCTTCAGGTGAAAACTATTACAAAAGAATATGATCTGATTGTTGTCGGCGCAGGCACTGCAGGATGTGCATGTGCAATACATGCTGCAAAGAAAGACCTCAATGTGGCAATCGTAGAACGAAAAGAAAATAAAAATATTGGCGACAAGGTCTGTGGCGACCTCATAGACTACAGGATGATTGACTGGATAAACAAGTACCTGAAACTTAAATATCCTAAGAAAGGCACAATAAACAAGAGGATGAATCTTATGGAGACTTATTCTCCTGATAAGAGATCAATCCTTAAGACAGAATTCAATTGTGCGATGATCAACAGGCACAAATTCGGCCAGGCACTCATAGATGATGCAATTAAGGTAGGATGCAAGCTGTACGATTCAAGCATATGCAAAGAACCGGTCATAAAGGACAACTTCATCTCTGGCATCAAGATAAAAGATGCAAAAACAGGAAGTGTCTCAACCCTTCGCTCAAAGATTGTTGTTGATGCGAGCGGTGCAGTTCCTGCCTTAAGAAAAAAGATAAAGCTGAAAGACTCCTTTTTTGAATCAAATATTGACAAGAAAGACGAGGCATTCTCGTACAGGGAGATACGAAAGCTTGCAAAACCACTCAAAGATTCTGAGACCTCAAAGATCTTCATCTCATCAGAATATGCAGATGGTGGATATTACTGGTATTTCCCCGAGAAAGAAGATGTGATGAATATAGGCATCGGTGTAGGTCGCCATCTTGATACATCTTCTATGAAGGAAAATCTCCTGAAGATAGTCGCAGATGATCCGATATTCAAGGATTCAAAAGTCCTGCATGCTGGCGGAGGCATGCTTCCTGCAAGAAAACATCTTGACAGTCTTGTCGCAAACGGCTTCATGTGCGCCGGCGACTCAGCATCCCAGATAAACCCGATGTCTGGCGGAGGCATAGCTCAGTCCATGATGGGCGGTTACATGTGCGCCAATGTAGCTGCAGATGCGATAAAGAAAGGCAATGTATCAGAACACGGTCTCTGGCAGCTGAATCTATTGTATGCAGACCGCACAGGTAGGGAAGATATGGGTTTCAATAACGCAATGTTTGATGGCGGGTCACAGGCAGCTTCAGACCTGCTGAAAATATTTACTCAGAATCAATCTGACAAAAATCTCAACTTTGCCATGAAGAACTTCATCGAAAGTTCAATGCTCTCAAAGATGAGTATGGGCAACGCATCTACTATGCCCTTCTTAAAGAAGATGAAGATTCTTGCAAAAAGCATAACCAACCTGCCTCTTCTGATGAAGTTCAACAGGATTCTCTATCTTATGGGCAAGGTTAAGAGCCTTTATAACATATATCCCGAGACTCCAGACGCCTTCCCCGAATGGAAAAAGCGTCTTGATGCGATATATGAAGAGACATACAAGGTATCTGGCCTTATAAATAAAGTATAACACAACAAAAATGATGACTGGACAGTTAAGATTATAAGTTTTTATTGTTTATTTATTTCTATGACAGAATTATCTCCTGAATTGAAAAATACATACGATCTTACCGTTGCCGGCGCAGGACCGATGGGTCTATTCACCGCACTCACAGCCGCCCAGAAAGGGCTTGATGTCTGCATTGTGGATTATAAAGAAGAGAAAAATATAGGAAATAAGGTCTGCGGCGACTTTATGGGAGAATCTGTAATTGGCTTTATCAAAGATAATCTGAATCTTGACTATTCTGATATAATAACCAATAAACTTAATCACATGGATCTCTATTCTCCCGACGGGACTGTCATATCAATGCCTTCCGATGGTGTGATGATAGACAGGCACGAGTTCAGCCAGGCACTCTTAAAGGATGCTCTTAAGGCTGGCTGTACACTATATAAATCCTGTATATGTAAAGAACCGGTAATAGAAAATGGTTATGTCTGCGGTGTAAATATATACGACAAAGATGCAGAGAAAAGTTCTGTCATTTTCTCAAATATTGTTGTAGATGCAACCGGTGCAGCCGGAATCTTGAGGAAAAAAGTATGTGACAACGAGTCCTTTGACAGCTCCTTTATTGAAAGAGATATTAAACCGGAAGATATGTCCCGCTCGTACCGGCAGATAATAAAACTCAAAAATCAGCTTGATAATGCCGATACAGGAAAGATGATTCTCCTGCCTGGGCCTGGAGGATATTACTGGGTCTTCCCTAAATATGCAGATACAGTAAATGTCGGTCTAGGTATCGCCGGTAATCATAAGGAAGAGAATCTGAAAGAAATGCTTGAAGCTATCATGGCAGAAGATGAAATATTTAATGGCTCTAAAATAATTAATGAAGGAAGCGGTGTCGTTTCGACAAAAAGGGCTATTTACTCACCTGTTGGCAATGGTATCATGTTTGGGGGTGATGCAGCATTCCAGACAAACCCTCTTACTGGTGGAGGCATAGGCCCGTCTATCGGAGCAGGATTTATGGCCGCAACAATAGCAGCAGAAGCAATTAAAAATAACGATGTGTCACAGGAAAGCTTGTGGGGATATAATAGATTGTATTATGACACCGACAATGAATTAAGAGAAGAATATAAAGCAGACCTGTTTGATGGCGGAAAACACCCTGGAAGAGATATCATCAGAATACTTGTCCAGAGTCTTGAGGATAAACAGGTTGACTGGGCTTTTAAGAATTATGTGAATAATTCAACAGTTTCGAAGCTGATATCTGCTGATTCCAGCCTTACATTTGGTGAGAAAGCAGGCATCGCTATAGATGTCGCACAAAACCCATTTCTTCTTAAGATTGGAGAAGTTATCCCGCTTATGAAAGAGATGAACAAAGCTTATGAGAATTACCCTCAAACACCAGACTTGTTTCCTGCTTGGAAAAATGAAGTAGACTCAATATATGCTAAAGTCTATAATATCTGCGGCTAAATATTTTCCAAACATACAGCAGATAAACGCAACATACGAAAATCTATCTAATATGATACACACTTATACATTTTTCCTGTCTTTTTTAACAATACGTTTTCTCTTTGAAAAAAATTTCCTGAAAGACATAATATCATCCTCACTATTCTGCATTATCTCTTTTTTATGCTCAAGAAGCCGCTCAAAAATGTAGTCTATGACGACCATGATAATAATCAGATATGCAAATAAGACCATGTTGCCTGATGTGGCTTCAGTATATGCGAAAGATACGAGGACTCCTGCCGCAGGAGGGTGCTCTGCTTTAACTAATGTCAGGGTTTCAGCAAATATGACGAGCATAATGAATATAGCCATTATATAAAACATATTGGCTGCTGCAAGCTCATGGCTTAAAAGACTGTTCAATATTATTCCGCATATGGCAGCAGTGATATACGAGACAGATATGCTCCACGGTGTTGAATATTTTGAGTAAGGGTTTATGAATGACAGGTATAAGCTTGCTGCAAAAGCAGTGGTTATTAGAGGTATGCTATTTTTGATGCCTAAAAATACGATGAATGTAAGTGCAGCAGCAAACAGCAAATCCTGAAAATATTCGTTGAGTTTTTCCCGTCTCATATTCATTTTCACCGTTCATAATACCTATCCTGTCAGGACATTTTCGCCATCGTAATCACAGTCTCCCCTGCCTTTAACCCTGTCGCCTTCTTTCACAAGAATCCTGACTATCTTTGACTTAGGTATAAGCACATAGGTCCTTTGGCCAAAAAGCCATCCTTCGCGATTGGGGGTGGTATAGAAACTGATTTGTATCTCATAAGAACCATTCTTTGTTATTATTAGAATTTTGAGCAACATCCTTTATATGTCTGAGAATCTCATAAAATCATCCTTATTTAAAACTTTTAAATGCAAATAATTCACATGGATGATAGAAAGGAAAAAGACATATACGAGCGCTCCCTTGATGCGCACATGAAAGCAAGAGGAAAGATATCAATAAATCTAAAGATTCCCATACTCACAAAAGAGGACCTGTCGATAGCTTACACACCAGGTGTTGCTGCACCATCAAAAGCCATACATGAAGATCCTTTCAAAGCATACGACTACACATCAAAGGGAAATCTTGTCGCAGTCGTGACTGACGGAAGCGCAGTCCTCGGTCTTGGAAACATAGGTCCTCTTGCTGCGATGCCTGTAATGGAAGGTAAAGCAGTCCTTTTCAAGAAGTTTGCAGATGTGGACGCGATACCTATCTGCCTTGACACACAGGACACTGAAGAGATAATAAGGACAGTAAAAAACATAGCTCCAACTTTCGGCGGCATAAATCTGGAAGATATATCAGCCCCGCGATGCTTCGAGATTGAGCGCCGCCTGAAAAAAGATCTTGACATCCCAGTATTTCATGATGACCAGCACGGCACTGCAAGCGTAGTATTATCCGGAGTGATGAATGCTTTAAAGGTAGTAAGTAAAGATTTAGACAACATAAAAGTAGTAGTAAATGGAGCAGGAGCCTCAGCCATAGCGGTATTGAAATTTA
>JAGLUQ010000094.1 GCA_023134675.1 Candidatus Aenigmatarchaeota archaeon
GACTTCTCATGATGGACAATCACAGCAGACATCATCAGGAGCGACTCGCCATATATCATACAATCTGTCATATACTCTCAAAAAAAACACAAAACACCCAAAACAAATAAAAACCTTCTGCTACAATAAGTGACTCATGCAAAACCAGAAAACACCATTATGCCCGAAATGCGGCTCGTTTGACATGAAGTACATGGACCACATCAAGATGTACGGCGGATACTTATGCCCGGACTGCGGCAGCATGTGGAGCACGAACGAGATCAAGAAGAGATAATGATTTATTAAAAAATATCTCAATTTACATAGAACAATTCATCCAGCTGAGGAAAAAATGTTGATGGAATCTGTACACCATCACAATAAAGATTAACTTTCCTTCTTACAAAATCAGAAGCATTTGAATTATCAAGAGGTTGAAAAAAAGAAATATAGCAGGCAGGGTCATATAGAACTACCTTTAAAGAAGAATCCTGTATATCAGGAAAACACTCCAGACAATCAGCAACAGAACCACAGACAATGACACCATCATAATTCTTCAGAATATCATAAAAACCGTCTGCACACATAGTATCACATACAGATCTTCCATCAGACGGGTTTAACTGAAAACCATGAGGTAACGCATCATGAATATTAGTCAGATTATAATCAGTACCTTTAAAGAGTTCAGCAACAGTTACCCCATACTCTGCATCACTCAAGACAAGCAGATTACAACCAGAATCATTCATAAGAATTAAATAATTTATAGACTTTATAAACATAATTAAAAGAACAGAAGAATCTACTTCTTCACAGCCTTAAGAGATACAATCTTCTGCCTGTCCATCTTCTCGACATGGATAGACATCTTATCAAAAATCACATCTTCGCCTTCAACAGGCACCCTGCCCAGAACATGAAGCACAAGCCCGCTTATTGTCTCAAAATCAGAATCATCAAAATCGAGCTTCACCTTAAGCCTCTTCTCAACATCTTCAATCTCAGCTTCACCGTCCACCAAAAATGTCTTCTTGTCAATCTTTCGAATCATATTCTTTGAGACATCAGTCTCATCATATATCTCGCCGACAAGCTCCTCCAGAAGATCCTCTAAAGTGACAAGGCCTGTAACGCCTCCATACTCATCCACAACAATTGCAATATGAATCTTCTTTGACTTGAAGACTTTCAGGAGCTCATCAATCTTCTTGGTCTCAGGAACAAACAATGCAGGCTTGACTATATTCTCAAGCGCAACTGAACCTATATCTTTTCCTACATATTTCAAAAGGTCTTTCGCATAGAATATCCCTACAACCTTATCGCGGCTTTCCTCATAGACAGGTATCCTTGAAAAATTGGTCTCGTCAAGGAACTTAAGCACATCAGCCATAGGCGTAGACTTCTCCAGGCACCGCATATTTGTCCTTGCGACCATCACTTCCTGGACTTCTGTATCATCAAACTCAAAAACATTATGTATCATCTCTTTCTCTTCAGGGTCTATAGAACCGTCCTGCATCCCTACAACCACCGCAGACTTGACCTCCTCCTCGGTCACAAGTGCCTTTTCAGTATCAGACAACCCATAATAGTCCATAAATTTATTGAGTATATATGCCATAAGCTTAATGATAGGCGACTGTACCCTCTGCAAAAAATATATAGGGCCTGAAGAGAATGTCGCAAACTTTTCCTTGTTGTGTATCGCATAGCTCTTGGGCAGTATCTCACCAAAAAGAAGTATAAGAAAAGTCATCACACCCACAGCAATGCCTATACCGAAAGAGCCGAAAAGAAATATGCCGATTGATGTAGCAAGAGCTGACGCAGAGACATTGACAAGATTGTTCCCTATAAGTATTGTTATAAGAAGACGGTTGGGATCATCCAGCAGCTTTGATATAAGCTTGCTGTTCTTTGTCTTCTCCTTGACCATCTTATGCAGGTTTATCCTGCCGAGTGAAAGGAGTGCAATCTCAGATGCAGAGAAAAAAGCAGACAGTGCAATCAAGACTACAAGAATAACAAATTGGTAGGCTATATCCAAAGGTAACACCGTCTATACTTATTCTTTAATATTACCTATATATATTGATTACGCTTTCTTCTTTTCATAGAATTTCTTCTTTGAGGGCAGTGCATCCTTCACAAAAAAATCATACATTTCCTTGAACCCCTCATTTTTATGCGCCGATACGATAAACACATCCTTGCCCAGCCTCTTAAGATATTTATCATATGGTTTGACGCCCAATATATCCACCTTATTGATACATACAGTAAAAGGCAGGTCAAACTCGCGCCTGAGCTCATCATAAAGCTTCATCTGCTCTTCCATAGTGTATCCGCAGGTCTCTGAAGGGTCAAAGACAAAAAGTATCATCTCAGCAAGATGGTCAAGAGCGATTATCGCATGAAACTCAATCTTGTTCCTCTTGTCAAGGCTCCTGTCAAGAAGCCCGGGCGTGTCTACAATCTGGACATACTTGTCTATATATCCGACCTTGACAGTCTTTGTAGTGAAAGGATACGGCTGTATATCCGGCTCGGCACCGGTCAGTGCCTTAAGCACAGATGACTTGCCCACATTAGGAAACCCGGCAATGACAACAGTCTTCATCTCCTTGAAAGCAGGCATGTTCTTTAGCTGGGACCGCGCATCCTCAAGATATGTAAGGTCGCGCCTTATCTGGTGCAGTATTGAAGACAGCCTGCCGTAAAATTCGCCGCGTATCCTTGCAAGGTCGCGCGCCTGCGCCCCTTTAAGCTTCTTTTTGTACATAGTCTCAAGGCTTTTAGACATCTCAGCCGCCCATCTGACAGCACCTAAAGATTTCTTGAACTGCGCCTTGTCTATGACAAGAGACACAAGCTCAACATAATACTGGGGCATAAGATTAACATGCGGCGTCTTGTCAACAACCTTGTTTAAGTAATTAACGATAGAATCAGTAGATGTCTCAACCCTTTTAAGCTCCTTTATCCTGATCTGCAGAAGCCTGTCCCTGGCCGAGACCAGCTCGCTCGCTTCGCTTGCCTTGCTGAACGCCTTGTCTAATATCTTCTTGTAAGGATGTATGACAGGCATACGCCTGAAATTGGTCTGGTCTTCCATAGACAATCATATTGTATGATATCTTTTTAAAGGGTTTATAAAAGAATCAGTTATTTTTGTCCCCACACAGGCATCTTCCCTGTCTTAAGATATATGTCCAGCATCTCAATCTCTTCAAGTATGCCTTCTATAAACTCGTATTCTTTTGCCTCTTCAAGCGTCACCCAGGCAAAATCGGAAAGCTCGTCATTAAGGACAACTTCACCCTTCGCATAATCAGCAAAAAGGCTCACCACAATCACAGGTATCCCGTCCGACCTGAAAAATGCAAGGCTTGTAAGATACCTTATATCATCAATCTCAATCCCTGCCTCTTCCCTGACCTCTCTCCTAAGAGCATTCTCAAAAATATTGTACCAGTGCGACCCCGTATCTTTAGGAAGACTCTTGTAGTCATCAACCTCAATCTTGCCTCCCGGAACAGTCCACAGCCCGGGAAATACTTTCTCCTCCAAAGAACGCTTTGCAATAAGATATTTCCCATCCTTTATCACAATAGCTGTCACAGCGATATAATGCGCCTTTCTTTCATCCATATATAGATATATATATTAGACTATAAAAACTTTGCAAAAAATCAACTATATATACGATAAAACACCAAATAACACACATGACACCCACAGAAATCATATCTGCCCTGCTTGGGATTGCAATGATTATAAAAGGCCTTGCCATCCTTCTTGAGCAGAAGAAATTCAACAAGTGGATAGACAAGACATACACAGAGAAAAGCTATCTCAGATGGCTCGCGTTTGCCACAGGCATTATAATACTGTACTATGCTGTACCAGGAGTACCTCTTGCCAACATACTTGCTATAATGTTCGGTTTCGGAGCCATAATGGGAGGCGTCCTTCTCATATACCCTGAAGAGATGAAAAAGATTGCAAAAAAGATGCTCAATAGCCGGTATGCAAAGATTCTCTCAGTTCTGTCTGTTCTTGCAGGGCTTGCAATATTATACATAATATTCGTATAATACAGCAGGCATCATATCCTGTCATCTATAGTGAGCGCTTTCTTCCTGAACTTATCAAAATCTTCCCTGAGCTTCTCAAGCCCTTTATCATACTGTATAGAAATCTCTTTCTTGTCAAGCCGCGATATCTCCGAGCCCATCCTCTTGAGATCTTCCTGGATTTTTTTTACCTCTATACGGAATTCTGACACAGAGCTGTTGGCCAGCTTAATCTTTGATACTTCCCTGGTCTCCGCCTGTATATTCTCGCGTATCGCATGATCAAACACATTGGCCTTGCTCCTGAGAGTCTTCACCGAGTCGCGGATATCTTTTATCTCATCTTTAAGCAGCCTTATGTCCTGTGTCACGCCCTGGTCAAGCTTTATAAAAGACGCCTTCATCTCAGATACATCTAATTCAATCGCATTTATCCTGTCATTTGCCAGCATGATAGGATCCTTTTCCC
>JAGLUQ010000095.1 GCA_023134675.1 Candidatus Aenigmatarchaeota archaeon
GTAACGACAATGTCCTAAATTTGCTGCCTTAGTAAAGCGAACAATATCAATTAAACCATGACTTCAATCCGCAGGATTGAATGTCATATAGATGCTCTGGCTTTCTGAAGCCAGTATTAAGTATAAATATCTGCCCGGCAAAACAATATTCATGTTCTCCAAGCTTGTCTCATTTTTCCTTCCTAAAGACACGAATTATGTTGATAAGGAAGAGATAGACATCCTTGTCCAGACTGTCTCTAAAGGCTTTTCAGCACACAGGGATAAGATCCTTTCAATAGAACAGTCATCTGCGCAGACAAGAGATACACTGATGTCGATAGACTCAAGGCTGTCTCGGATAGAATCTGAAAAGAATAGTGCTGATGACATGCAGCATTGGGTCGGAACTCTACAGAATAAGCAGGCAGAGACAGAACAGTCCTTGTCAAAGATGTCTGCTGATGTTTCCGGAACAAAAAGCAGCATGTCTGAGATCATGGCCTTTGTCTCCTCTGTAGATGAGCGCCTCAAACAGATAGAGTCTCGCCAGTATCTGACTCGCAGCGACCTTGAAAACTATCATACTGCTGCAGGCAAGATGTTGGATTCCAAGATTGCAAATGTCTCTGAAGATATAAACAAGAAGACTGAGGAGAAGATAGAGCGCGTAAAGGCCGAGCGGCCGAAAGAGATAACAAAAGAGATCATAACTGAAGTCGAGCGCGAGATAGATGTTTCCAGTCTGACAATGCTTGAGAAAAACATATTAAAAGCGCTTGTTGAGCTTAAGGTGAACCGTAATGTGTCTTCTATAACTGTGACAGATCTTACAAATCTTCTTTATCCTGAAGGTGCTGTCAGCTCAAAGCGCCCTACTGTATCTTCTTATGTATCAAAGCTCGCCCTGAGTGGTTTTCTCCGGAAAGAGCGAAGGAACAACAGTGTCTTTGTCTCTATAATGAAAGACAAGGTCATCGATTATTTCACAAATGAGAACTACTCTCATCTGAAGCGCGTCATTTAGTTTATTTCTTGATATGTTTAATGCCTCACAGCTTGCTCCTTTGTAAATCTATAAGCTTGTCACCCGAGCGTAAGCGAACGGCTGAACAAAGATAGCCACCTGACAGGTGCATAAGATTGAGCCATGACCTCAAGCCAAAGGCTTGAGTGTCATATAGATGCCCTGGCTTTCTGAAGCCAGATTTTCATAATATTTAGTCTATTTTTTCTGCTTAATTTCTGATCATAAATGTTTTGTCTCACATTTTCATGCTTTTTTTCATAGTATGTCTGTTTTTTATCTAATCCGTTCTACTTTTATCTCACATTTTCATGCATTTTTTAGTGTGATGTAATGCTTATTGTCTGGTGAATTCTTGTTCGTATCTCACTTTTTCTCAAAAGTACTGTTCCTCACACTTTTTCCTAGGGTTTTTTCGTACTTTTATGCTGTTTTTGTCATTTTTGCTTTGCTGTATCTCTTTTTCTCAACAGTTTCTATTTTTTCATCATGTCTTCTTTCTTTAGTGTATCTAATGCTCTTGGGTCTGATCTATATGTCTGTGTTAGCCATCTGAAATATTTTGTTTCCTTCCTCTGTGAACACACTGGTGCCTAACAATCTATTTTGAATCATACCTGTCGACATCTTACTTTTAACTCAATATTTTTCACTTACATAACACTTATGTAATTCTCTTTTTGATCTTATCTTGATTGTATCTCTTGCACTGCTTACATAAGCTCTTCCTGTTTCTTTCATCCTTCATGCAACAACTTACATATGACTTATATAACACTTATGTGGCTCTCTTCCTACTCCTTTTGTTCTTGGGTTCTCTTAATCTGGCTTAAATTGTGCTTCTTGATAATCTCTTATGTCTCGCTTACATAACACTTACATAATCTCTTATCTAGTGCTTATGTGTCCTCTGCACTCGTTTACTTACTCTTTTGCTGCTTCTTTCATCGTTCTTACAGCAACTTACATAACTTACATAACTCTTATATAACTTACATAAACTCTTATATAACTCTTATATAAGTCCTTACATAACACTTATATAACTCTACCTTAAACACAGAAATTTGGCACCCTAACGCAAAAACGCTTATATAACTATTATATAACTCTTATATAACTCCTATCTTCTGTTATATAACCATTATATAACACTTATGTAACTCATATCCTCTATTACATAATGCTTACATAATAAAATCAGCTCATAGAAGACCGGACAAACCTTTAAAAGGTTAATGATATAAATGCAAATGTTTAATTTAATGTATATTGAGGTAGATAATAAATGCCGGAGAGAAGATCAGCATATACGAGAGGGCACAGTCAGACCTCTTCCCGTGGCCATCAGCCTACAGTGTTCTGCAGTTACTGCGGCAGGAAAGTACCGAAACATAAATGCTTTGTCCAGTACAGCGGATTCCATATAACTGATCCTGCACTTAGAAAGGAGATTGACCGCAAACAAGTCAGTGCGGGGACAAACAAGATGTATGCATGTCCTGCCTGCGCAAGGCACAGAGGGATTATCATGAAAAAGGATTCTACAGGCAGACTGGTTCCGGCAAAGAAAAAAGTAAATAAGAGGATGTAATATATTGAAAAAACACACCATAATGTGAGTGTTTTTTATGTGGTTTTTATGCCGTTAAGAGGTTGGTTAAGGCAAAAAGCAGGAGAGATTAACAGGAATTCCAAGCCTTATGATTTTTCATCAGAACTTGATTCTTTTATGATAAGTGACCTGGATTCTTCAGTAATCTTTCCTGAAATCCCAAAAGACATAGAGACAACAAACATAAAATACCCTCTTATACCACCTTTTGCCTTCGCTTCAATAAAATGGAGCGAATCTGCGAACGCTCTGATATATTCTGTTGTAGAGCCTACATTGCAGGATAGAGATAGGCATATCTATGACATTATACATGAATCCTTATCAGAATCTCTTGATGTGCAGCTCAGCCAGCTGAATTCAAAAGAAGAACTCTTCAATTATCTGAAGAAAAATGTGAGAGTTATCATAATAAAGAAAGGTCTGGTATTGAGGAAAGGCGAGATAACACGCATCATGTACTATGTCTTCAGGAATTTTGTCGGCATGAATGAGGTGGAGCCTCTCCTGCACGATCCAATGATTGAAGATATAGGCTGCGACGGTGTCAACATTCCTATATTTATCCTTCACAAGAAGCTGAATTCTGTAAAGACTGACGTGTTTTTCAGGGATTTCACTTCATCATCAACATTTGTGGTCAAGCTTGCAGAGCGATGCGGCAGATACATAAGCTATGCTGAACCGCTTCTTGACGGTTCTCTCCCTGACGGGTCCAGGGTCCAGGCAACATATTCCAAAGATGTGACTACAAGAGGCCCCACATTTTCCATAAGGAAATTTTCATCAATACCGTTCAGTGTGGTGGATCTTTTGAATTACGGGACTGCCTCTATAGGGATTCTTGCCTATCTGTGGTACTTGATAGAGCACCAGAAAAACTTCCTCATCTGCGGAACAACAGCAGCAGGAAAGACATCACTACTGAATGCTCTTGTAAGCTTCATACCTCCTCAGGAAAAGATTGTATCAATAGAAGACACAAGGGAACTTCATCTAATGCATGAGAACTGGATACCGTCAGTCACAAGGCAGAGTTTCGGTGCCGGGAAAGAAAAATATGGCGAGGTGACAATGTTTGATCTTCTTAAATCTTCCTTTAGGCAAAACCCGGATTATGTAATTGTAGGTGAGGTCAGAGGTGTAGAGGCATCCGTACTTTTCCAGGGCATGGCATCCGGGCATTCATCTTTCAGCACAATGCATGCAGGATCTGTAGATGAGATAATACAGAGGCTCACCACGCCGCCGATAAGCCTGTCGGCAGGCCTGATAAACGCTCTTGATGTGGTCATCTTTATCCAGCACGCAGGCCGCTTCGGAATAAATGCAAGAAGGATAAGGGAGACTGATGAGATATCCACTGTTGATGTCACAAACCTGAAAGCGAACTATGTCAAGACATTCTCATGGCAGCCGTCCTCTGATGATTTCAAGCAGCAGCACAGCCTTCTTATAGAGACCCTCAGCATTGATTACGGGATATCGACAGGCAAGATCAAAGAAGAGATTAGGAACCGGGCAAAAGTGCTTTTCTGGCTCTGGAAGAACAGCATTCATGATTTCGATGAAGTATCTTTATACCTGTCAAAATATTACCAGAACAAAGAAATGATGATAGAATTGATATGTGGAAAGACTTATCACACAAAATCCGGCATATTCACAAACAAGGCATACAATGACCTTCAGGATGAAGACCGGTTCTCAGAAATCATTTCCGGTAAGGGTGATGTGAAAGATGTGTCTGATACAATAGAGAACAAGCAAGAGTCGGACAATAAAAAAGATATGATTAAGAACAGCAAAGATAAAGATGTGTCTCCTGACACAGGCAAGGGTAACTCCAAAACACCGGACTTACCATCCTT
>JAGLUQ010000096.1 GCA_023134675.1 Candidatus Aenigmatarchaeota archaeon
GTGTTTGACGGCGTCATCTGGGAAAGCTCCATCGCGCCCAGGTTCTGGTCTGAGAAAGTCAGCTGTTCTGATCCAGGATTGACTCTAGGGTCCGGGCTGTATTCGACGACCTTGTATGCTTTTGGCTTTATCTTATACTTGCCCATGAGAGCGAGCTCTCTCTTCTCGTCGTTTGCGAATCTCAAGCTTATGTACTCGCCGTGCGGGTCAAGGACGACTATAGGTATCTTCTTGTCAAGAAGCTCTTCAAGGATGACGCTTACGGTGTATGATTTTCCTGCACCGGTTGATGCGAGGACTGCGACGTGCTTTGTGACAAGGTTTTTCGGGTCCAGAAAGACCTCAACATCATTGTTTGAGTCAAGAAGGCCTATGTTGAGACCGCCCTTATCAAGCTTTAGGGTCTCCTGGATTACTTTCTTGTCGGCGCTGTAGATGAGGGAGTTGGGGCGTACGGGCCTCTTGAGGCTTTTTAGGATGCCGTCTTCCCTGTACCCTATCACTTCTGCAAGAGCCATATTCTTTATGTTTTTCCTATCCTCGGATATGCTCTCGACTATGTCTACCTTGCAGAGTATCCAGTGGTTTTCCTCATCCTTGACAGTGACGAAATCCTGCTTCTTTATGTCTTTGTATGCGTAGAAGCGGAACTTCTTTGTGCCTGTCTTGCCGTAGACCTCGCCGATAAGCATTCAGAATTCATCCCTTTTTGTTTTTTTGTGTCTTGCAATAGTTCTTTTTGCAGAAGAATATTTAAATAGTTCTGTGGTTGTTGCGGGAGAAAGAAAGAAATAAACATTAAGGCAATGGATAAGTACAGTATTTATAAAGATGTATTACATTATTGGTCTTGAATGTATAAGACTGTGGGTCATAATCATGGCTGAATCTGTGGATGTTGTATTTATCAATTCAAATTATGAGGGTTTTAAGCTCGGAGAGGTATGGGAACCTTTAGGCCTTGGCATCTTGCAGGCAGTGCTGGAATCAAAAGGGATATCAACATATCTGATAGATGCTTACAGGGATGACCTGCCAATCGATTCCATTGTTGCAGAGATAGATACCAGAAACCCGCAGATTGTCGGAATCTCTGCAGTGGACCATACTTTAACACAAGCATTGTCTGTTTCTAGAGAATTAAAAGATAGAGGTTACATCGTCAACTTAGGAGGATATGGGCCTACATCCCAATACGAAAGATGCCTTGAAGACGGAAAATGTGATTTTGTGATAAAAGGAGAGGGTGAAATAACTACCTCACAGATTATTCCGGAACTGCTGAAAGGTAATATTGGAATAATTAAAAAAAGCAGGGGTGTATGTTATGAAGAAAAAGAGGGTATCATAGTAAATCCTGACCAGAAACCCGTGATTAATTTAGATGACCTGCCCTTCCCCTTAAGACGCGATATACCGCCTAAAAAATACGGTGAAGAAGGACTTCATGCAGCTACCATCGTATCTTCCAGAGGATGCTACTACGGACAATGCGGCTTTTGCGGCATACAAAAATATCCTTATGGAAGGATACACAGAAGAAGGTCTCCGGAAAACATTATTGAAGAGATGAGAACACTTAACGAAGAGTATGGAGTCTCTGTGTTTGGGGATATGAGCCCTTGTTTTTTAGGGACGGAAAAAGATGAGATCAAAAAGCTCTTTAATGGCATGAAGAAAACATTAGATGAACCTCTGGTGAAATTTGAGACCAGGGCAGACACATTATTAAGGTTCGGAGATTTAATCGAAGAGAATCTGGATATAATCTGCGGCATTGATATAGGAACAGAAAATTTTTCGGATCTATGGCTAAAAAGAAATGTAAAAGGATTGACGGCCGAAGATAATATTAAAGCTATAAAAACACTTCAGGAATTTGAAAAGAGCAAGAAAGAGAATATACTATGGCCTTTCTTTAAGTATTTCACAATCGATTGTGATACAGAGACAACTATCCATGAATTTGAAGAACATTATGGCACTATCAAAAAACTTGAGATAGCAGACAGATGGTCTCCTGCATATATGCAATATATGCCATGGACAAGCAAAGAGAAGGAGGATGCTATCTGGGAGGAAAAGGCCAATCCGTTTGCATTGACATTGAAATATATGATAGACAGCGGGATTTTTGAAACACCAGGAGATGCTTTCAATAATGGAAGATTGGGTGAAAGGGTAAGCAAGATAACTGATGTGTTTGACTCTTTTTTATCTGGAATTAGGAAAACAGAGGATGTTTTTTAAGAGTTGTTATTGCGGATGAAAAAGTTTTATGCGTTCTTAGATTCAAAGTATCCGTCTTTCATGAGAAGCCGGTTGGTAAGACGTTTATAAAAATCCCAAGATCCAAAAATATTGTTTGGCTTCATGAAATCCTCCCTCAAGTCACCTAAAAAATCAGCCAATACAGGCATAAGGAAATATCTTGGTTCATCGTATCCATATTCGGTACCTTTTTCAGTAATGATACCACAACAGGACAACATTTCAAGGCTTCGCTCTGCATCAAGCACAGGGTCATAAATAGGAAGAGTATATCTGAATTTTTTGGAGTTAAGGTATTCGTCAGCGAAATCAATCATATCATCACGCGAGTAGCCGTCTTTTCTTTGCTCGGAAATATAAAGCATGAAAGATATGAGTGTGGGTTCTGTTATTAGAAACTGCGATAGAAAAGGCATGGAAAAAATATCTTCCAGAAGACCATCCCTAAATGTCACATCTCTTACTTCACCATTATTCGCGACCAACATTTATCACACCATACCATTTCTCCACTTATAAATAATAATTGGTTTTTGATATTTATATGTTTTTTAGATAATGAGGTTGAAATGGCAAACCTTCTTATGTATGCTGCTGAAGTGCAGTACAAGTCAGGCAAGGATTTCTGCGAAGAATAGCTGTTTCTTTAAAAGATATATACACCTGCCGCTAAAGTCAAAGTATGGAAAAGCTGGCGCTTGACAAGGTAAACAAGTATATTCTGCCTTTGTGCGAGAAATACAAGACAGTTGTAAAATCAGTATATATCTCCGGGTCTGCTGTGCGCAAGGATTTTGTCAAGGGCTCAGATATTGATATCCTTGTGATTATTGATGATACGCGGGATGGATTTGATCCGCGCGTGAGTGACCTCATCAACATGAACCTGCGCGAGATATCCAAGATGGCGATGGACAAGGACAAGCTGGACCTGCATATACAGGCACCCAAACCGTTGAGCGTATTCTGGGACATGGTCAGGTCAGGACAGCCGTGGATAATAACGCAGATGAAGGATGCTCTTGTTCTGTACGACCCGTCAGGATACATAAGGCCTATACAATCTCTTCTCAACCAGGGGAAGCTTTCAGGGACGAAAGAGAGGGCTCAGGTGCTTATCAATGATGCGCCGAAAAAGCTTGCTGAGGCAAGGAAGATATTTCTTGAGGAGATTACGGCCGACCTTTTGTCAGCCATGGTGGAGTCCGCGCAGGCTGTGCTGATGTTTGCAGGTGTTGCACCTCCCGCTGCGAAGAACATAGGAAAAGAGATATCTGAAAGGTTTGTAAAGACAAAGATAATACCTGCGAAGATTGTCCAGGACTATGAAAATTTCTATGAGCTGACAAGAAAGATAGACCACGGAGAGATTACACACATATCAGGAAAGGAAATTGAGAAGCATCTTGCGACTGTGACTGAGTTCATAGAGAGCATGGACAAGCTGTTCAATGTGCTTGACTTCATGAAAAAGAAGAAGATGGTGAATGACGCGTACGACAAGAGCATGAAGGCGTGCAGTGCGGCGCTGAAGAAGGTTGGGAAGAAAGAGCCAAAAAGCCATACCGAGATAATGAAGCATTTCAAGATGCATTTTGTTGATACAGGGCTTGTGTCAAAGGATCATCTTGAAATTCTGAAGATGATGCACACGAACAAGAAGGCGTTTGAGTCAGGGAAGGTGTCGGACATATCTGAGAATGACATATATTCAAGCAATGTGTATGCATCAAACCTTGAGAAAGCTATAGGAGATGTGAAGATTGACAGAGCAAAAAGCGAAAGATCCGGTAGGGAAAAAGCCTGAAGATAAAAAGGCCAAGGAAGAGATTGAGCAGGTCACAGCCATAAAGAAATACTGCGAGCATGTGCTTGACAAGTTCAAGCCTGTCATCAAATCAGTCTGGCTTCTGACATCAAGCGAGTTCTCAAAGACAAAAGACATGACTGCTGTCATCATATTTGATGATATAGACATTATTGATCATCTGACAAGGAAGAAGCTGGATGTCTGTGCGCATGAGGCTGCGCATAAGGTGAAAAAGGAGCATGGCATATCCATACATACATCATACTACAATCTTTCTGAGTACTGGGATCTTATCAGGCACGGGTCACCTGTGACATTCCAGGAGATACGGGACGGCATACCTGTGTATGACCCTTCCGGATTTTTTGTTCCCTTAAAAAAACTGCTGTCACAGGGAAGGATACC
>JAGLUQ010000097.1 GCA_023134675.1 Candidatus Aenigmatarchaeota archaeon
AAAGTATATAAATCTTTCCGTTCAAAGTATGTTTTGGTAGACTTTATGTGGGCTGATGAAGAGATCAAAGGCAAGATACTGCATAAACTTACCCGTTTAGGTAAATTCAAGCATAGCCATACATCAATTGATAATCTCCCGAAAGGGTTTCCTGCAGATATCAGAGGAAAAGTCAAAAGCTGTGTCAAAGAACTTATCAGAGAAGATATATTGTTCAGGAAACCCACAAGCTATGGGATGGAGATTTCAGTTAATAGTGCAAACAAAGAAAAAATCATGCATTATATTGATAAATTTTTTGAGATGGATTAAAAGTTTATGAGAGGGTCTTTAAAAAGGCAGTATCTTTAATTTTACATCTTTTAAGCCAGTTCATCTGAACACCTCTGTCATGAACAGGTCAAAACCAGAAATGATTACATGATCTTTCATTATTTCCTCATACAATGCTTCTTTTTTCAAATTACCTATATTTTTTTGGTCTATAAATATCTTATGGATCTTGTAAGGACATAATTGGTCAGGTATGTCTTTTTCTGATGAGATTATCAACAGATCCAGATCCGAATCTTTATTTGCTGTCCCCTTTGCAAAGCTTCCGAAAACAAGAGCAGGGATATTTAGTTGAGATATTTTTTCTACGAATGGTCTCAGTTTCGGATTCTTGATAATGAATGTTCTTGTTCGTTCCATCTCCAGCTGATAAAATAAATACTTGTTGTCTATATTGTCTTTCAGAGAGAAATACTTATTTTTTCCTTCAATACAGATGTTAAACAGAGATTTATTCTTGTTGATTATGCCTTGGACAGTCCCATATGCAAGATCTGTTCTTTTGACGATATCTCTAAAGTATATGGGCTTTTTTGACCTATAAAGCTCAAAAAGAACTTTGAACTCTTTTTCGTTCATATGAACTATTATTAGTTCTTAACTATATAAAGGTTTTGTTTTAGAAACTATCTTGTTCATATATTGTTTAAAAACCCAGGGCCGTTAAAAGGGAGGGGGCAAAAATCACTACAGGGAATATTCCCATATTCTCTTCTCTTTCGGGCTACGGATATCTGAAACTTCTCCGGATACATCTTTTAGGAACAGCTCTTTTATCTTCTTTATATCATAGCCGGGATGATTGCCGAGAATCCACATCAGCTTGGTCATCGCGGTCTCGCTTATCATGTCATGGCCCGGTATCGCGCCTGCATCCAATGCTTTCTTTCCGCACTCGTAGAGGTACATCCACGAGAAACCTATCGCGCACTGGGACGAGACCACTATAGGTATGCCTTTATCAACTGCTTTTTTTATCTCATCAATTACTGAATTCTCATCTATCGGGACATTGCCTGCGCCGAAGCCTTCAAGGACTATGCCTTTATAGCCCAGGTCAACCAGGCATGAGATTATCCCGGGATCAAAACCGGGTGTCAGCTTCTGGATGCAGACCTTATCTTCAAGCTTATTGAAAAACTTAATCTTGGAATCAACATTGTTGTTACAGTAATGCTCGCCAGTATGACGGATATCATGCTCTATAATACCTAAAGGCAGCATGCCTACGCTCTCAAAAGCCTCAAACTCGACTTCCCTGAACTTCTTTGCCCTGTTGCCTCTCAATATCTTGCTGTTGAAGACAATCATTACCTCGTGCATGTCTGTCTCTGTCGCTACCCTTATGGCGTCAAGGACATTGCGTCTCACATCAGAGCCGACCATATGCACAGGGACCTGAGAACCTGTAAGGACAACCGGCTTTGAAAGGTCCTGCAGAAGAAAAGACAGTGCTGAGGCTGTGTAATGCATCGTGTCTGTGCCATGAGTGATTATGAAACCATCATACTTAGAATAATTATCATTTATAGTTTTTGCAAGATCAAGCCAGTACTTTGGCTGCATGTTTGTGGAGTCTATATTTAATAAATCCACAGTCCTGATTGCTGCAAGGTCCTTTATCTCTGGGATGAAACCAAGAAGCTCCTTCTCGTTGAACTCGCCGGGCTTCCAGCTTCCGTTGACCATCTTGGCCGTGATTGTTCCGCCAGTGCCTATCAGAAGGACTTTCTTCTTTGCCATAGATAAATCACGTTAAAGAATGCTTATAAGTTTTTTGATTAGGATATGATGGTGTGACACATCTCAGGCATCTATCAGAAGCTCTTTTTTGACAGAATTATCCTTCTCAAGAGCTTCCGAAATCAATATAGATTCCCTTCAATCATACCTTCGGTCTTTATTATAAAATCAATAACTTTCTTTTTGTAATGCTTTATTGTTTCATCAGTAAATAATATTTTTGTCGCATAACTGGCATTATGCCTATCATACTTCAATTCAGTATAAAGCGCAGCATCTTCTTTTCCAATAGATAAATCATCAAGTAACTGTATCTCATCTTTTGAAAGGGCATAAAATTTTATTAAAAATAATAAAGTTGCAGTATGGTTTTTTGAAGTATAATTTTTATTTGCAACTAAAGCGAGTGCCGAATGATATAGTGCATAATATAATGTCACAATAAGCCAATCATTAAACTGTGATCTTTTTTCATTTATAGCAAAAAATGCCATGTTGTGCTTTGCTTTTTCAATATGGGACGCGATCAATGATTTATTTTGCCCTATTTTTCTCAATTGTTTTTTCTCAATGAAAAAATTTATTTGATTGTCTAATATGTCCTTATTGTCAAAATATTTATCAAGACCCATCTAATATAACCCCATAATAATTTTGTTCACCTTTTATAGGAAATCCGGTCTCTCTTGCCTGCACAATTATATGATCTTTATTCTCCTTAAATTGTTTTATGGTGCATGCAAATATGTTCAACGGATAATTCGAAACTGCATCCACTTCCTTTTTTATAGCATCATATTTTATTTTGCTGTCTGAAACCAACAATATATCTATATCACTATTTTCTGTCTCTTCTTTTGTTGATGCAGAACCGAATAAGATTATAGTAAAAATATCATCTGATATTTTTTTTAAGAAATTTTGTAAAGGTATTCTTACCCCGATATTGAGGTCTTTAAACTTAATTATAGCTATTTGGGAGAAATGCAGTGCAACTATTTTTGTATCTTTTATCTTGTAGAATGTATTTGATCTAGTCTTATTTACACTCAATATGTTATTCTCAACTAATTTTTTTAATGAATTTGTTAAAGAACTATCTGAGAGTTTAGTTGCTTCTTTTATCTGATTGAAGTATAATTCAGGCATTTTTGACTCAAAATATGCATGATATATCTTTTCTTCCGGTTTCATAATACAATTAAGTGTTGCATAAGTTTAAATAACTTCTGTTTTTGGAGTAATCACTTCTGTTTTTGGAGTTGTTTTGTATGGATTGAAATTTTTAAGTAGGATATCCGACTTTTCACACAACTTCATTGATTCTCTTTATGAACTTCTTGAATACAGAGTCTTTCTTGAGCATTGTGAGAAGGCGTTCATCTGTTATCTTATGCACACGGAAAGACATTCGTGCATGGTTGTCTTTTGAGTCTGTGCGCTTTACTATCTTGCAGAAGCTGTCATTGACGAAGGCAAGGTCTGTCTCGTGTATTGCAGTTGTGCCGCCTGCGATCTTTTCTGTTTCCCGCTCCAGATGAAGGACAAGAAAGACATGCTCGCGCTTCAGGAGGATTGTGTGGTCCGGATTCGTCCTGCTGTGATATGTTGATGTGTATTCTCTCTTCGGAAGGCTGTTCCACTCTTTTGCGAGATGCTTCCTTACATGCTCTATATAATCGGGCTTTTCCGACTTCAGTTTCTTGAAGCCTTCATCCTTGTCTCTCTGGAGCTCGTAGTAGTAGGCATAGCCGTCGAAGTAGCGCATGGTCTTAATTGGGAGGTTTTTGGTTATATATCTGGCGGGGGTCTTTATTTAAGAAGCTTTATCAGATCATCTTTACTTAATCCTGTCTGATGAAGAATATCAAGAAGTGTGCCTTTAGAAATCTCTTTGTGTATAGGAACAATAGTCCTGTAGTCATTGTCTGAAGATACTTTCTGGAGAGATACATGGCTGCCCCTTTGCCGCACTTCTATAAACCCTGCTTTTTTTAGAATAGAGATAAGCTGTTTTCCCGATACCACAGGTAATTTAGGCATGAGCAACATCAACCGTAGTCCAGAATGGCTGGGAAATCTCCTGAGGTATGTTTTCAATCCCAAAACTTTCTATATAAAGTTCGATTGCTTCTTTTATGTTTGCCTGTGCATCTTCAAGAGTTTTGCCCTGTGAAGTCACGTTAAGCTCTGGGCAGCGTGCAACGAAAAAATTGTCTTCTTTCTGAATAGATATCATAAATGATCTCATAACAACACCATACGTTTAATATATATTATACATCAAAGTTAATAACTTTATGGTTTAAATGGCTGCCTCCATTTTCCTGCCTTTTAAGAAATCAGTCGCCTAATACAACTTTGCAGTCCTTTATCTCATTGAAGATATTGTCTGCTTCTTTTT
>JAGLUQ010000098.1 GCA_023134675.1 Candidatus Aenigmatarchaeota archaeon
CCCTTATGAAACCATCAAGATATATGTTTATGCCTCTCCTTGAGCTGTAAAGCTTGGATATGACACCGTATGCGCCGGCATGGCCGTATACAATGTGAATATTGTCTGCCAGAAGATCAAGAGTCGCAAGGTCATGCTCTACAACCACGACTGCCTTCCCTTCAGACGCAAGCTCTCTTATCGTCCTTGCAACAATAAGCCTATGCTTCGCGTCAAGAAATGATGACGGTTCATCAAAATAATATACATCAGCATCTTTAAGCATAGTCTGGGCAATAGCAAGCCTCTGAAGCTCGCCTCCGCTAAGCTTTCCGATGTCCCTGTCCATGATGCCTGAAAGATTCAGCTTCCCTGTAATATCTTCAAGCTTTCCTCTCTCATCTTTCAGAAGGTCTTTCACCTTTCCTTTGACCTGCTTGGGTATTATGTCCACCTGCTGCGGCTTGTAGACAGTCCTGATCTTGCCGGAAAAAAGGTCTATCAGATAGTTCTGCAGTTCAGTCCCCCTGAACTTCTTGATAATATCAGCATCTTGCGGAGGATTGTCATAATTTCCAAGATTAGGCCTGATACTGCCTGAAAGTATCTGGAGCGCAGTAGTCTTTCCTATCCCGTTCGCACCTAAAAGCCCTATTACCTCGCCTTTCTTGATGACAGGAAGGCCGTACAGCCTGAAAGAATTCTTACCGTACTGATGAACAATATCAGTCAGCTCATGTGCAAGATTTATGACAGTGAGAGCTTTGAACTGACATTTCTTAGTGCATATCCCGCATCCTATGCACAGATCCTCATTTATGATTATCTTATCATCTTTGGCAAGGATAGTCTCATCACCTGACCTTACGCCCGGGCAGAACCTGATGCATGGCTTGTCGCACTCGTTGAAACGGCACTTGTTCATGTCTACAACTGCAATCCTTGATGTTGCCATACTCTCCACCTAATACATTAACTATTCAGGCAAGGTTTTATAAATTTTAGGTGCTTTATTTTTGTTGTGATTATTTGTGAGTGAATATTGTTATACTGCAGCTGATGAATATGTAAACACTAACAAAGAGATAATTAACTATTTTCTTCAGACTTGCAAATATTTATACAACAATGAAAATGAGAATTGCCTGATTATAGCTGATGAACAATTAAGCAATATATTTTTCTATCGCATTGAGGTCATAAAGAAAAATAATGTTATAGATAAGAAAAACCCATTACAGTTAATATATTCTGAATCCCTTATGGTTGATAAAAATGAATATATAACAGATCTCTCTGAATTCGATTCCCCTTTAAAGATGATACATTCATTATTGGAGGATGTGCCTATCTTAACTCTCAATAATGACCCGATGGGACCAAAACTTTCAATATCAGATATACTGGCAAACAGGCTGGTTAAATATTACACCCCCTTGGTAAAATTGATGGAAATGAATGAGATACTAGAAGAAATGGAATATATGGGAAATACATCAGAACTTGACGGTATCAAGGAAACGTTTTTTGAAAAATCAATAATAGAAGCTATTAATAAATCAAAAGAAAAAGCTATAGATCCCTTAACACAAGAAGCTATTATTGATGGTCATTTAGAAGATGTTGACATGGAAGACAGGATAACTTTATTGGTGCCTAATGAATACAAAACAGATGAATTATTAGATGCCGGCCTTTTGGTCATGATGGCTAAAGAAGGAATATCGGTTGAAGCCTTAAAATATGCAATGACATATGCAACAAAAATAAGAAATCCTAATGAAATTTTTACTTTGGGCAATAATCTTTTTACTTTGGGAATAGATATAAATAATCCTAAATTTACCTCATAATTAAAATACAAGCCGGTTCTCTTATGACTAAAACAGACAATGAAAAATATGAAACTCTGGACGCTGCTCTTCTCGGGTTATGCAAAGTGATATACCAAAAGGATAATGTCAACTGCCTTATAATAACTGACGAGATAGGTGATCCATATAAGAACCCCCTATTCCTTTATAGAGTAGGAGAATGCGGAATCAATACAGATACAGGATTGGCAAAAACCAATTTAATAAATTACGATTCAAAGATGATCAAAGGCGACAATGTGCTTGACATATCTACTATAACAATGCCGGAAGATGTATTTAATAAATATATAAATAAGATGAAGATAACACCTCTAAACCCCCAGGACATTTCAGGACCTAAATACATATGCTCTAATAAATTAGTAACATTGCTGGATAATTATTACACAGAATTGATTAAAAAAGAGATAAAAATATGGATATATGAAAATAGCATAACGCTGGATGGCATATATCAAAACAAGATGAATTGTGCCAACTGAAAGACAAAAGAATCATAATTTAAAATTCTTCCAACAATATACCTGCATGAGACAGCGCGCAGACGCACATATACACTCTATACGCCTTGGTGACAAGCCTATACTTGGACATAAAGATATTGTCTCCCTTGACACATACAGGCAGTATTTCAAATCCAGCAACATAGGAACAGCTTTTGTCGTATTCAACGATGAGGACAGCTTTAATGAGCTGAAACAATCATGCCCGGGCACGGATATATACGGATTCTACTGGATACATGACCTCAACAATTACAGCATTCCTGACACAGCAGATGCATTGAAGTTCGAGTCATACATAGACAAGATAGACATATCAGAAATAGAGCCAATTCTAGATTCTGATACCAAAAAACGCCCGGTGTACATACACTGCGGTGAGCTTGAAAGCGGACTGTCAAACCCATCAAAAGTAGAAGAGCTCGCACAGTTATACAGCGGCCGCAGATTCATAATAGGCCATACAGGCGCATACGCACCTCCTATAGGTGAAGCGCTCAGGAATCTTAATATACCTGAGCTTGTCCAACAGGCGATAGACATCTGCATAACTAATGACAATATATGGCTTGAAACATCTATACTGAACTATGGTCCAAAACTAGAATTAATAGCAAAAAACATTGACAGCATAAAAGATAAGGTTCTTCTCGGAACTGACTTCCCCCTGACTATAGGAGATGTCCTTGAAGATAAAGTACAGGTAAAACAAAATATACTATCCGAACAACCCACATTATTGTCACAGGAAAAGCTTCTTGCAGACTATCTGTCAATACATAAAGACCGAAATTTTGCCAATAAGATAATAGACCAAATCTACCAGAACACTGCAGCATTCTTCAGATAAAGGAAAAAATCATGATTCAAAGCCCTGCCTCACTTCTCAAAACATCAGCCATGTCTGTCTTCTCCCATGTAAAATCCGGATCATTCCTCCCGAAATGCCCGTAAGCAGCAGTCTTCTTATATATAGGCCTCAAAAGATCTAGGCACTCAATTATAGCTTTCGGGCGAAGGTCAAAATGCTTATTCACAAGCTCAGCAATCTTCTCCTCAAGTATCTTGTTAGTGCCGAACGTATCCACCAGGACAGACACAGGATAAGCAACACCGATAGCATAAGCTATCTGCACCTCGCACTGGTCTGAAAGGCCTGCAGCAACAATGTTTTTTGCCACATACCGGGCCATGTAAGACCCCGACCTGTCAACCTTTGACGGGTCCTTGCCGGAAAAGCATCCGCCGCCATGACTGCCCTTGCCACCGTAAGTATCCACAATTATCTTTCTTCCCGTAAGGCCTGTATCACCGTGAGGACCTCCCACCACAAACCGTCCTGTCTCATTAACAAAATACTTAGTATCTTCATCAAGAAGTTCCGGCGCAATAACCTGCTTTATCACTTGCTCGATTATATCTTTCTTTATCTGGTCATGGCCTGCATCCTCATTATGCTGCGCCGCAACAACAACAGCCTCAACCCTTTTTGGAATGTTCCCTTCATATTCAACAGTCACCTGTGATTTCCCATCAGGCCTCAGGTAAGAAATAATCCCTTTTTTTCTCGCCTCAGCAAGCCGCATCGTAATCTTATGCGCAAGAACTATAGGAAGTGGCATAAGCTCTTCTGTCTCGTTTGTCGCATAGCCGAACATCAGCCCCTGATCGCCTGCACCCTGCTCATGCTCTTCACTGTCATCAACACCCATAGAAATATCAGGCGACTGTTCCTGTATAACATTTGTAACAGCACATGTCTCCCCGTCAAAACCTATTTTTGAGTCAGTATAGCCAATCTCTTTTACAGTATCCCTTATTATTGAAACAATATCAACAGAAGTAGTTGTAGTAATCTCACCGCCGACAATAGCCATGCCTGTAGTAACAAATGTCTCGCATGCAACCCTTCCTTTCGGATCGTCCTTCAGCACTGCGTCAAGGACAGCATCAGATATCTGGTCCGCTATCTTATCAGGATGCCCCTCAGTCACCGATTCTGAAGTAAAGAAATGTTTTCCATTAGCCATCAGTTTCACCTGACCCACCATTTGTATCTTACA
>JAGLUQ010000099.1 GCA_023134675.1 Candidatus Aenigmatarchaeota archaeon
TATGAGTTAACGACTTCCATGTTCGGATACTTTCTCTGAGCTTTTTCTTCAGAGATCCACTGCAGTGATTTTGCCGGGTTGAACACTTTGTAACCAGACTTTTTCGGCTTTCTTCCGGCTCTGTCTCTTGAGCGTTCCCTTCCGCCTCTTACGATTCTTACTCTTGCTATGACAAAGCCCTGCTTTGCCTTGTAGCCGAGGCTTCTTGCCCTGTCTATTCTTGTGGGCTTGTCTACACGTTCAATCGTGTTTGTCCTTCTCCATTTGATCAGCCTTTGCTGCCATAGAGGGCCAAGGCTCTTTTTTGGAGTCTTCCAGATCTTTTTTATGTATTTGTACATTCCCATCGAATTCACCTTTTTTGAATTCAATCCCGTTCAAGCATTACCTTTTTGGCATCCGTATTAATTACGGAACGCTCACATCCTAGGAACGCATAATTATTTGTTTAAATAAGAATACGCATGATTAAGTTTAAGAATAAGCTTTATAAAGGTTTTTATGCTTTGGATTTATTCCTTCAGAGCATCGACAATCGCTTTCTGTATCACAAGCTTTGATATCCATAATGTGCCTAAAGACAGGATAACTGCTGCATAATAGACGAACTTCCGTATGCTGTCAAGATCCTTTACCTTGTTTGCCATAAGATTTTACCTCCTTTGCTATATTGTTATGTTTTTGTGTTTAAATACTGCGCTCTTTTTTGATTATTCAGCGATTATGTTGATTATTATTTTTCTTAATCTCGAAGGAGTGAAAAGTTTATATATATTCAGTGTCAAGGAGATATTGGTGTTAAACATAAGTTCTGATGGTTCGGCTCCTGATTTATTTTTCAGGTTTGATGGAAATACTTTAGTGGAAGAGCCATCATATTTTAATGTTGATAAAAGTCTTATTTCAGTTCCAAGAATTGTGCTCAAAAACTCTTTGAACGGTCTTGGCAACGATCTTGGTCCGGAGCATCTTATTGTTTCAACTGATGAAGTCACAGGACCTTATTTTGCTAATAGGCTGGTAAACGGTTATGTGGAAGTCAATAACCGTTCTGAAAAAAAGAGAAAAACCGATTATGCATTTTCAGGTCAGGTGGGAGGTTCTGTTTCATTTGATAATCTTTATGGAAAGTTTATGGGACGTGAAAGATATGGCGGTGTCCTTGAAGGCCAAAGGGTTGATGGCAGCCATTTTGAACTGGACAAGAAAGGCGGTATCACTGTATTAAAATCGATCAACGGCGCGTATCCGTTCAAGAATATGGATGGCGGTATTGTGGTTGTTGACAGGTGCAAGGGTGAAAGACCGTTCTATGAGATGAAATCCGGCATCGCTATTGTGGGCAGTTTTGAAAGCAAAGGCAAGCCGGTATTTCCTGAGCGTGACGGCGGTATAATTATAACGACTGAAAAATCCTTAACCGGAGATGAATATGTTGATAAGCTTATTCTTGATAATGCTATTGTCTTTTCGGGTAAGGACGCTTCCAGGAAGCTGAAATCTTTTGCCGGCCTTACTCTTAACCTTACATATCCGTGGCTTATTGAGAAGTATAATGGGGTTGTGTACAGTTCTATTCTTCAAAGTTTTAGGAATTCTGGTCGGTCTTCTGAATCTTATAAGGATTTGCTTGATAAATCTTTAGGATGGACTGTTCCTGTGGATGTTCGTGATGGTGCCACTATTTTGGATGTAGAGAAGAACAGGAAAGATATATATGAGAAATCTAAGTTGATACATGTATTGCATAAGGTAGAGAGTTTGAGAGATGTTGATAATGCACCTGATTTTTATAAAAATAACAAGCCTGAAGCTCATAAGATTTTATTGAATAGGATTTATGACTCTGCAAGGCGGATTAGGTTTGTTAAAGACTTTGTCGATATCTTTTCTGATGAACCTCTATACACCGGAAAGATTGAAGTGGATGGTAAGGATGACTGGGATATTGCCAAGAAAGTTTTTGGGATAAAAAGTTGAGCTATTTTAATTCTGGTCTTTCTCTTCTTTTGTATCTGGCGCAAACAAATAAAAGAGTTCTTTTACTTATTATATAGTATTGGAGTTATGTTGATATGGATTATGAGATAAAGTTTCTTGAGAGAGATGCTGTGGAGAAGGTTGAGGGCGATGAAAAAGCAAAGTCGCTGATAGATAAGAATGGTCTTGTCCTTGCATCATCTTTTGCTATGATAACTCCTGACAGCAGTGTTATTGACAGGTGGAATGTCAACTATTTCAATGCGGAGACTTCTGAGCTTACCAATTTCCTTGTGAAAGGTGATGAGGTTACACATATAGAGACTTCTAAAAGGATACATGATACTGAGATAAGATTAATTGATATGTCAAAGATAACAATTCCTGTGACAAAGATACTTTCCTCTGCAATGGAGAGATCTGAGCTTGAGTTTCCGCATGAGACCAATAAGATCTTTATCACTCTTCATCATAATAATGAGTACAAGAACGAGTGCTGGACCATTACTTTATTCAGCAAGAACCTGTTTCTGTATAAGATTAAGATTGATGCTATAACAGGGAAGATTGTGAGTTCGGAAGTGAAGCATCTGTTGAAGTAAATAATTCCAATCCTGGCGAAAACTATATATATTTTTAATACCTATATATCTTCTTATGTACGCTGACGCAAACATATCCAAGTTCAAGTCTTTTAACTCAGTCAGTGTGCTGTTTTTTATTGTGCTGATGCTGGTGCTTTAATGCACCTGTACAGGACTTGCTGATTCTTCGCGGTTGAACGCAACTTTTTGATATTTTTATATCAGAATACCATTCCCGGTTTTTTGACACATTTCTTCTGTGAAGCGTCAGCCTCGTATAAGATAAGATGGTGGTGTTGATGACAAAAAAAAGAAGAGATGGCGTGGTTGAGAGGTATCTTAACAATTCAGGTACTTCTACAGTTGTGGTAATACCGGAAGGTGTGTATTTTACGGTTATGCCTCCAGGTGAGTATAGTGAACTGGATGCAAAGGCATATGACTACAAGAACAGCAGGATTCTTTTTTCAGAGAAGCCTATCATAGGGTGGGAAAGATCCTATGGTGTCTTTGTCGTACCTTACGGGTTGAGACTGTTTCAATATAGCCTTGATGGCTATGTTTCATCGGAAGGTGAGCTGGATGAGGAATCTGTCCGTAAAATACTTGATACGATATACAAGAAAGAGAAAGGAGAGATGTATAAGATCCATATTATAACTGATGACTGGGACGGTGGGTTTTGTTAGTATCTTTTATTTCTTTTTTCACAAGTATTTTTATGGATGCAGTCCTCTGTGCAAGATGCAAGGGAAAAGGCCTTTGTGGCAAGCAAAACTGTCCGATAGTCGCAAGCATAAAAAGGCTTAAGGAGGTTACAGGCAGGGTGAAGACTGATTTCTTCGGTTCGTCGCCGCCGTCTGTATTTGTCGGCAGGATCGGTTATCCTGATGTGTCTTTTGGTGCTCTTGCCCCGGCAGAGGAAGGTAACACAGCAATATATGACAGCCCTTCTGACTGGTTCTCTAAAAATTATTCAATTGATAAGATTTTTGAACTTCGGTCGTCACTTATAAATTCAAGCGTAAAGACAAACATCTATAAGAGCAATTCATTTCTTGAGAAGATACAGGAGATAGCTCTTGCTTCAAAGCCGCTTGATATTGAGGCGAAGTATGACAGGCCTATAAAGCCGGATGTAAATGTAGATGCATATTCCAGATTCGCTCCTACAGGACCACGCGCATATATGAAGGAGCTTGACATCTGTCAGAATCCTAAAGTTCCTGTTAAAGTTGATAAGGTGGTATCTGACACGGATCTCAAGGCCAGCGATGCAATCAATATTCTTGAGCGTAAGAGCTTACCAGAGAATCATATTGTTAAACTTCTCTCAACAGGTCTTTTGGGTGAGGAGAAGAAAAGGAAGCTTGTCCCTACAAGATGGTCGATAACTGCTACGGATGATATGATATCAAAAAGATATCTGGAAGATATCCGCAATCTTGATGAGGTAGGGCAGTTTCTTGTATTTTCAAGCGAGTATCTGGGCAATCATTTTGAAATCCTTCTGATGCCTGGTCTTTGGGCTTTTGAGTGCATTGAGGTCACATTTCCCGGGAGTGTCTGGAGTCCGGGCAGTAAGGAGCCTGTCATGTACAAAGATTATGAGAAGTATTCAGGACGCAAGACTTATGCGTCAAATGTTGCCGGAGGGTATTATGCTACAAGGCTTCCGGTGACAAGATATCTTAAGAATAGGAAGATGCAGGCATCTGTCCTGTCTTTGAGAGAGATATATGAGGAATACAGTATGCCTTTGGGTGTCTGGCTTTTGCGTGAGACTGTGAAAGATGCCTTTTCAAAAGAGCCTGTCGCTTTTGATTCTCT